>JAPPGI010000158.1 GCA_028874985.1 Gemmatimonadota bacterium
CCCTACTCTAATCATTTTACCCTCCCGCGTCTCCCCCCGCGTTGGCAGATAGGGTTTCGGCGAGCAGCTCCACGACCTTGCCCGATCGGGGGTACGCCTGCCAGACGCGCCACAGTTCCGCTACATACCCGCGCTGTGGGCGTTCACGCGCGATTGCCGCCACGGCTCCACGAAGCTCGGTCCACAGTCCGATGGAGCGGACCGCCGCGAGGAGTTCCCGAAGGACGAGGCTGCGGGCGAGGGCCGCCAACTCCCGAACGGCATCCTGTGCCGACGCAGCTCTCTCGATGCGTGCTTTTAGAGCTGAGACCTGGGAGCGGTCAAGTTGACGAGGACTCGACCTGGTTGCCACGTGAACCTCTTGTATGGCCACGCGCACTGCGGGAAGTTGTCTCGGACGAAACGAAAGGGCGGCTTCCAGCGACCTCACTGATCGCACTCCGGGTCGACGAGTATCGCGCCGAGTTCCAACACCCTCTGCGCGAGTGTCCGGTCATCCATCTGAAACTGGATTTCGATCCTGCGGGAGCCCGCCTTGTCCACGGTTCCGTCCGGGAACCGCACCAGATCGGCAAAGGACCGCCCGTTGGCCGTAACGAACCGCTCCAAGTCGTCTCGATACCCTTCGGCTTCATCCAGGAGCACTTCCATGACCGCCAGCGAACGGTTGTGGGAGAGCGCCAGGTTGATCTCGTAGCTTCCGTCGTCGTTGGTGTGCCCTTCAACGACGATCCTCTTGAGCTGACTCCTGAAGGCCGGGTCGTCCAGCAGAAGGGGGAAGTAGTCCATCGCGAAGGTTGCCAGCTCGACCCGTCCATCGGCCGAGACTTCTGCGCTGGCCTGGTCGAACAGCAGGCTCCCGGCGAAGCTCACGGTTCCGGTCGAGTCCACCTCTACCCGGTCTCCGGCATCGAAGCGCGCTTGAAGTTCACGGATCACGCGATGCCGAGTGTCGAGCAGCTTCTTCATGGTGTCGGCGGTGGCCTCGTAGACAACGAGTTGACACTCGCGCCGACCCTCCTGATGCAACGCCGCCATGAGCATCAAGGCGAACGCCATGAGGAGACCGGCCATTAGGTCGCTGTAGCTGAGCCAATACTCCGGCTCCTGGCTGCCGGGGCGCTCCGCTCCTCGTCGGCCAAATAGGGAACGTGCCATGTCCGGGATCACTTACGACGCCCGAAGAACCGCCGCAAGATGCCCCTCGGGGGCTCTGTCGGCTCGACATCATCATGGTGCCCATCCCGGCGGGACCCCATATCGATACCGGTGCGTGGCGCAGTCTTCGTGTCGTCCGTTCGCTTGGTCGGCGGAGGGCGAAGGACCTGCGGCCGCTCGGTGTCCTCCCGCGCCCGATTCGGCATCGGCGTCGGAGGTGCCGGAGCTTTGGTGTTCGCACCGCCAATGCCCATTCGTTGGGGGGGCGGATTCACCGTTACCTGTAGGCCGCTCAAGGCTCTGGTGAGAGCCTCAGCCTGTTCGGATAGGAGGTCCAGACGTTCTGTGGCTTTCTCAGTCCACTTGCCGACAGGCGCCATGGACCCGGCCACCGAACTCGCCACCTCCTCTACGCGCCCCGCTCCGGCATCCATCCTTTCCGCCAGCCGCTTGAAGTCCTCCTCCCACCGCGTTCCCGCCACCTCCATCCTGTCGACCATCGCTTCGATGCCACTCTGAAGGTTGTCCGTCGCCTTGGCGAACTCGGATTGACGGAGCCCAATGTCCTTGGCGAACGCGGGCAGCGCACGCCCCAGTCCTCGAAGATCTTCCCGCGTTTGTTCGAGCTTTCCGGCGAGCTTGGCCTTCGCCTCCTCGAACGCCCGCAGGCCCTTTGCGAGGGAGTCGCGTTGGTCTCGACCGGCGTCGGCGAGATCCCTAGTGGTGTCCTGCAAGCTGGCTACAGCGCCAGGCAACTCTTCGGTCACATCCCGGAGTTCGGCCAGCGTGCCGCCCAAGCGTTCCACCACTTTGGCCATTTCGGAGTCGAAGACGTGGAAGACCTCGCTGATCTTCTGAGCGGATGCGGTCCGGAACTCCACGATCTTGTCGCCTAGGTCCGTGGCGAGGCGGTCCAGGTTGGCTTGCATTCCCTCAAGTAGCGACGCCTGCCCATCCCAGGAACGACGGGCCGCTTCGGACAACTCTTCCTGAACCTCCAGTTGTCGCCGACTCTCTTCCGTAAGACCTCGCGCGATGTCCATTGCCTCGCGCGCGGCCGCCATGGTGTCGCGCGCCGATTCACCGGCACCCTCGATCGCTTCGGTAGCCTCGGCCAGCGCAGCCAATCCACGGTCGAAGACGGTGGCCACCTCGGTCGTTCGGGCCAACAGCTTCACCTGCACTTCCGACACTTCCGTCAACCGCGCGAAGAAGCCCTCCAGTTCGCGCGCCGCATTTGCCTGATGGTCGCTCGCGGCACGTAGCGCCTGACCGAATTCGCTCAGCTCCTCCTCGACCGACGAGACCAGCGTGTCCCGAAACGCTTCCACCATACGTCCCAGGGCTTCGGTCTGACGCTTGCCCAAATCGGTGTTCAGATTCCGGATCGGTTCCGCGACATGCTCCTTGAAGAGCGGCTCCAGAGTACTGTACAGGTCGTCGCCGAGGCTCTGGACATCACCCTTGATCTTGTCGGCGGTGTCCTTGATGGCATCCGCGCTGCGACCGACGCTCTCGTTCGATATTGCGACCCGCATCAGCGTCTCGTGCGGCTCCTCGACGCGGAACACCCGTGCAGTCTCGCCGATGAAGAGGTCGAGGCGGGACCTGAACCTGCCCTCGGCAATGCGGAACTCGAACAGCCACCAGACCGAAAAAGTGATGCCCACGATCGAGGTGACGAATGCCGTGGACATGCCACTCATGAGGGTTCGGATGCCCTCCATCAGGTTCTCGGCCGCGGCGGTGGGTTCGATATCGGCCAAGCCCATCGCGATTCCAACGAACGTTCCCAGAAGTCCGACTGCGGTGAACACACCCGGTAACGCGTTCGGCAGCGATCCAAGGTTCCGGCCAAGCACGCCAGCGACCGTGAAGTGCTCGGAGGGAGAAACGGCGGACGTGCCTGGTGACGGGCTGCCCACTTTGGTGCCGTGCCGCACGGCACACAATCCGTTCCACGAAGCTCGAAGCGGTCGGTGGTTCTTGAACGCCTCGGGCAGCGAGTCTTGGTCCACGCTTGGTGGTGCCGTGTCCACATCTCTCGCCCGTTGTCCCGGCTCGTGGACTTCGGCGCGCACCTTGTCTCCTGCCGACCTTCTCCGCTTGAGTTCCTGAGCAGCTTGGTGAAGTGCTTCGGCGGCACGGGCGTGGGGCCTACGATACCGGAACAGCGCCGCCCCTAGCCCGATCACGAGGAACCCCAAGAACCCCCAGGGCACCCACGATGTCAGGTCGGTGGGTGGATCGAGCGGGCGCGAAGCGACGTAGACGATTACTGTCGCGACGACGAGACGGAAGATATCGGAGAAGAATCGGATCACGTCAGGGGTGGGGTTGTGGAACTGCTGCAATCAGGATTTCGACCCGCGACGGCGTCGTCGGAAGGGTTCGACTTGGGTTGTGCCCGCGCTTCGCGCTGCGAGGTTCGGTAACCCAACAGTGTGAGCCGAGGAAGTGGGGCTCGCAAGATTCTCGACGCGCCGGGGCCAATAGCGGGAGGCCATTTTCGGTCGTTCTGGAGGCTTTTCGGGTAACGTACGGGCCGTAGGAGCGCCCAGGATTGACGATCCTCGGGTCTCCGAGGGGTACGGGTAGGGGGAAAACGGGCGACTCAGGAGCGCGCTGCCGTCGTCGTCGAGGAGTGATGGGTCGGCCTGTTCGCCCTCGTCGCCCGCGAGGCGGGCGACCGAGAGGCCGAGGCGCTTGCCCGCGGCGGCCCGGTCAAGGCTGTTCCGGGCGGTGCCCGGAGAGGAGTTTTGGCGGCTCCGCCGGACTGGCTCAGCCACGCTAATTGTGGCGAAGCCAGCTTACTCCGTGTGGCCACACTCCGTGCGTCCCCTGCCGGAGGCTGGCGGGGGGCTGCGCCCCCTCTGACCCTGCGTTTCCGGCCCGCCACGGGAGCGGCGGGCGGTGGAGGTGCTCCACCAACCCCCCGAACCCCGTCGCGGGGGCCACGGCCGAGCGTAGCCCCGTCGTGGCCGACGACTCGGCCGACCTGATCCTCGACGGACGGTCGGCCGGGAACTTGGCCGTGACCGGCGCGGGATTGAGGATCCGCCCGTGGATCGTTCCTTCGCCCATTGGGTGCAGCGATCCAAGTCATGCACCCAAATCCCTGTCGAGCCTGGGAAAACCGGTCTCACGGCCATTCTGGGCGTTTTGGGGGCGGTTTGGCGGAATCCAAGGCCGTGGGATCGACTGTAACGCACGAACTCGACCCCCGGAAGGGTAGGAGTACCCCCGGCTTCGAGCGTCCGGCCGAGGAACTCGACATCCTCGCGGCGGAGGATCGGGCTGCGGAACCGGGTCGAGGCGCGCTCTAGACCCGCTGAACGGCTGGCGGTGGCTGCGTGGCCCGCCGCGCCATCCGGTGATCCTGCACCGGCGGCTCCGTGCCCATGCCCGTGGCGCGCGACGGTCGTTTCGGGGGTTCGGGGGCATCCCCCGACCAGAGTTTTTGTGAAACAAAATAACATCTGGCTCCTCCACAAACCGCAGAAACCAACGCCGCCGTGGCGGCTGTCCCGCAAGCCTGATCCCGCGCCCTCCCCCAAAGGCCGTTTCATCGACCAAGCCAAGGTGCCCTGACGAAAGACTAGCGGAAAACTCCCGGCCCCGCGAGTTTTCGTTCGCGCAGATCGTGCAGTCCATCAATCGAGAGGAATCGAACGATGGCAC
>JAPPGI010000148.1 GCA_028874985.1 Gemmatimonadota bacterium
GCCGGAAGCGGGTTGACGGGTATTCCCAACAGGGTCACCTGGCGGAGGAGGCGGACTGCGGGGCTCCACAACTGCCGCGCCTCCCGCTGCAGCGCCTCGAGCGCCTCCTCGATCGTCGTCGCCTCCTCCGCGATCGCCTCTTCGATCGTCATCATCCTCGTCTCCTGGGGGCTCGCCGTGCTCGTCGGAGGCAGCCAGGCCAGCGCCGCAAGGGCGGCTATCGTCGTCAGAGTTTTCATCGGTCGTCTCCTCAGATATGGGGGCAACCGTCCGTGCCGTTGTGGGGCATGGTTACCACGGGGTGTCACCACGGGCCAGGGTGCGGGCGGTATTGCCAGATACTCGCGAACATGGAGCCTTGCGCGGTCTCGGCGGCGTCGAGAAAGTGGGGCCGGTTGTCAAAGGAGACTTCTTTGACGGAGACCACATGGCGACCACCCGCCAGCCGCGCATGGGGAATCGGGTGTCCGGCCCTCAGCCTGGACCTCCCGACCCCGTCAAGCCATCGCCACGAAGTCCCCCGGCCCCACCCCCGCCCCCACCGCCACCGCCCGCACCGCTTCGCGGCCCGCGGCCCGCGCCACGGCCCCCAGGTGAAGCGCACCCTTGAACTCCCGCGCGGCCTCCGCCTCCCGCACCGGCGCCCCATGGATCACCTGCCCGATCTTGCGCGCGTCGACCTCGATGAACGCGTGCACCCGCACCCCCCGGCGCCGGAACTCCACCGCGAGCCTCTTCCCCGTCGGACCCGCACCCCACACCACCACGCCCTCCCGCCCGGCCAGCAGGCTGCGCCGCAGGTGATGCACCTTGCAGGCGCGGAACGCGGCGTGCGTGTACGCGGGGTGTGTCCGGCTCAGGCGTCCCGGGCCGTTGTTCCAGTCCAGGAGCACCCGCGGCACCGACACGAAGCGGTGCCCGGACCGCCACAATCTCAGGAGGAGGTCGTAGTCCTCGGGCCAGCCGCGGTCGCGGTAGCCGCCCACCGAGACCAGCGCCTCCGCCCTGAACATGAAGGTGGGGTGGGCCAGCGGGCACTCGACGAAGAGGCCGGCTTCGACGGTGTCCCATGACGTCATGTCGTTGAGCCAGGCCGCGTACTCGGCTGCACGGGGGGTCACGTTCGCCGGGGGCACGTAGCGCACGCCCGCGCCGCAGCCGGCGAGGCCGGGATCGCGCTCGAGCAGCTCGAGCTGGACGGCCAGCCGTTCCGGGTGGCAGCGGTCGTCGGCGTCCATGCGCGCGATGTACGCGCCGTTCGCCACGGCCAGGCCACGCTGGAGCGCGGCAACGATTCCGGAGGACGCGGGGGCCGCATACGTGGCCGCCCGAGCACCGGCCGCCCGGCCCGCACCATCGCCCGCACCCGACTCCACCAGGCGGAAGCGCCCGTCACGCCGCGCCCAGGCGCGCGCGATCCGGGAGGTGGCGTCGCGGGAACCGTCGTCCACGACCAGGACCTCGAAGCGCGGGTAGGTCTGCGCGTGGAGCGAGGCCAGCGCCGCATCCAGGGTGGCCTCGCCGTCACGGACCGGCAGAACGACCGAGACGAGGGGGCGGGGGGGAGAAGGTGAAGCGAGGCCGCCGCCCTGTCGTCGCGCCCTTCCGGCCGGGAGCATCACCGGTCGCGGTGCTCGCGCGGCCCGGTCCACGGACCGCCGCCCGTCCCCCGCCGGCCCTTCGACCTCCCGGCTCCGGCTCGCGCCCCTCCCCCACCCGCCACCAGGTCACGCAGGAAGCGTCCCGTCACGCTCTCCGGCACCGTAGCGATGTCCTCCGGCCGCCCCATCGCCACGACCCGCCCCCCGCGTCCCCCCGCCCCCGGCCCCATGTCAACCACCCAGTCCGCCGCCCGGATCACGTCCAGGTCGTGCTCGACCACGACCAGCGTGTTCCCGGCCCGCACCAGTTTGCGCAACACGCGGTTCAGGAGCGCCACGTCGTCTCCGGACAGCCCCGTGGTGGGTTCATCCAGGATGTAGACGCTGCGGGAACCCCTGCGCGCCGCCGCACCGATCAGTTCGCGCGCGATCTTGAGACGCTGCGCCTCGCCCCCCGAAAGGTGCGTGGCCGGCTGCCCCAGCCGGAGGTATCCCAGCCCGACCTGCTGCAGGTGCCACAGCGCCTGGCCGAGCTTCGGCTCGCGCACGAAGAAGCGCATCGCGCGGTCGACGGTGAAGTCGAGCACCTGGGACACGTCGTGGCCCCGCACCTTCACCTCGAGCACCTCGGGACGGTAGCGCTTGCCCCCGCATACCTCGCACGGCACGTGGATGTCCGCCATGAAGACCATCTCGACGCGCACGAACCCCGCCCCCGCGCACTCCTCGCAGCGCCCGCCGCCCTTCACGTTGAAGGAGAAGCTGCCCGCGTCCAGTCCGGCGGCCCGTGCGGCGCGCTCGCGGGCGAAGATGCGGCGGATCTCGCCCCACGCCCTGACGTACGTCACCGGGTTGGAGCGGGGGGTGCGTCCGATCGGGCTCTGGTCGACCAGCACGACGTCTTCGAGGTGCTCCAGTCCGCTCAGGGTCGTGTAGGCGCCGACCACCTCGCCCAAGTGTTCTCTCGCCGAGGTCCGGCCGCCCTTGAGTTCGTGCTCCAGAGCGCGGAAGAGGACATCGTGGACCAGCGTCGACTTGCCCGAGCCCGAAACGCCCGTGACCACGGTCAGCGCCCCGACCGGGAATTCGGCCTCCACCCCGCGCAGGTTGTGCAGCGTCGCGCCTTCGACTCGCAGCCGCGCCCCGTCCACCGGACGGCGCCATTTCGGAGGCCATTCGCCGTTTTCTGCCCCTTGCGACAGATTCCTGGACAGATACTGCCCCGTATTTGTCACGGCATCCGTCAAGGTGGTGGGTGAGCCCTCGAAGACGACCTCGCCGCCCCGTTCCCCCGAACCTGGGCCCAGCTCCACGACGTGGTCGGCGGACAGGATGGCCGGTGCGGCGTGCTCGACCACCACGACCGTGTTGCCCCCGTCGCGCAGCCGCCGGAGCAGGGCCAGGAGGGCGTCGATGTCCTGCGGGTGCAGCCCGATCGAGGGTTCGTCGAGAACGTAGAGCGTGTCCACCAGACGCGAGCCCAGGGAGTTGGCGAGGGAGATGCGCTGGGCTTCGCCCCCCGACAGCGTCCGCATCTGCCGGCCGAGGGTCAGGTAGCCGAGTCCGACATCGACCAGAAAGCCCACCCGCGCCGCGAGTTCCCGGAGGATCGCGGCCGCGATGGCGGTCTCCATGGGGCGGAGTTCGAGCTGCGACAGCCAGCGGGGAAGTTCGTCGATGGGCAGATCGCTGACACCTCCGATGTCGAGCCCCCCCACCGAGACCTGGCCCGCCTCCGGCCGCAGCCTCGAACCGCCGCAGGCGCGGCAGCGCAGCGGACGCTGGTACCGGCGCAGGAAGATGCGGATGTACGGCTTGTAGCGCTTGCGCTCCCTGGAGACGAGAAAGTCCACTACGCCCCGGAACGACCCCTTGCCGTAGAGCACGGCGTCGCGGAACGAGGCGGGAAGCGCGTCCCAGGGCACGACCGGGGAGACGCCCTCGCGATTGGCGAAGCGGTGCAGGGCCGCTCGTTCCCGGGAGTAGCGCGGCTTGGCCCAGGGGTCGACCGCTCCCTGCTCAAGTGAAAGACCGCCGTTCGGAACGATCAGCCCGGGATCGTACTCCAGGGTGGCGCCGAAGCCGGTGCATGCCGGACAGCTGCCGTACGGATTGTTGAAGGAGAAAAGCTTGGGCTCGGGCTCCAGGAAGGTCACCCCGGGGTGCCGCGGGCAGCGGAACGCCTCGGAGAACCGAAGTGCCCCGGCTCCCTCCGGAGCCGCCGGGACGACCACAGCTTCGCCCTCCCCTTCCCGGAAGCACGTCGCCAGCGAATCCGCCAGGCGGTCGCGCCAGCCGCGGTCCGGCTTGCTCACCGCCTTGATCCGGTCCACCACGACCAGGACCTCGCGGCTGGCGGCCAGATCGGGAACCGTAACCCCCGGCTCGGCTTCCGGCGCCAGCAGCTCGGAGAGTTCCGCCGGCGCACCGTCGGCCAGCACCCTCGCGAAGCCCAGCGACCGCAGGTTCCCGGCCACGAGCCGGTGCGAGACGCGGCCGCTGCGGGAAAGCGGAAAGGCGATCATCAGCCTGGCGCCCGCGGGCAGGGCCGAAACACCGTCGACGGCATCCGAGATCGTGTCGGGGCGCACCTCGTCGCCGCACTCGGGGCAGTGCGTCCGGCCGACGCGCGCGAAGAGCAGACGGACGAAGTCGTACACCTCGGTCGCGGTGCCGACCGTGGAGCGGCTGGTGGTGGTCGGGTTGCGCTGCTCGATGGCCACCGCGGGCGCGAGTCCCTCGATCCGGTCCACGTCAGGCTTCTCGAGGCGGTCGAGGAACTGCTTGGCGTAGGTGGAAAGCGCCTCCACGTAGCGGCGCTGTCCGGCCGCGAAGAGGGTGTCGAGCGCAAGCGAGGACTTCCCCGAACCCGAGGGGCCGGTGATGACCGTGAGCGCACCCCGGGGGAGATCGACGTCGATGTTCTTCAGGTTGTGCTGGCGGGCACCCCTGATGCGGATCGGTTCGTCCATCACTCCCCGGCAAGTCCGTGGGGAACCCCGTGCGGGGCACCTGGAGCGGCGGGGCACCCGGCGCGGCGCACCCCGTCCCCGTTGCCAGAACGCACGATTTCCCCGACCGTGGAACGGCCGCCCCCTCGGAGCGGAGACGGCCAACACCACGAAGAATCTACAGCACGACCCGAAGGACCATGGACATCTACCCGCGCGCGGACTATCGCATTCTCGACCGCTACCTCCCCGACCGGTCCCCCATCGCCGCAGACCTGAGCGACAACCGCAACCTCTGGGGCGCCCATCCGTCGGCGCTCGAAGTCCTGGCGGGCTCCGGGACGGCGTCCGCTTCGCAGTACCCGGGCAGCTACTCGGACCGGCTGGTCGCCGCCGTCTCGTCCCGGTTGAACATCGCGCCCGAAAACGTGGCCACCGGGGCCGGGGGTACCGGGGTCCTCGACACGCTGATGCGGGCCGTGGCACCCACCACCGTGCGCTATCTCGACCCGGGCTGGCCGATGACGGGGATGCTCGCGGTCATGAACGGTCACCGTCCGGTCGCGGTGGAGTGGGGAGAGGGGCTGGACGATCCCGTGCGCTTCGCGGGAGACGATCCCTGCATCGTCTTCGTGGCCAACCCCGGCAATCCCACCGGCGAGGCGATCCCCGACGACTGGATCCGGGCCGTCCATGAGCGCACCGAGGCGGTCGGCAGTGTCCTGATACTCGACGAGGCGTACGGGGAGTACAACCGCGAGCCCGGCGACCGCGTGCCCTATGACCTGGCGCTGGGCGGGGAACGCACGATCTGCGTGAAGACGCTCTCCAAGGCGTACGGGCTCGCGGGCCTGCGGGCCGGATACGGCGTGGGGAGTGCGCCGCTGATCCTGGAGGTGGACAAGGCGCGCGGCCCCTTCGTGGTCTCCAGCGTAACCGGCGCCGCCGCCGCCGCCGCCATCTCCAGCCGATCGTCCTGGCTGGCCGAGACCATCGCCGAGACGCGGGCCAGTCGCGAGCGCGTCCGCAACGCCCTGCTTCAGCGGGGCTACGAAGTCCCCCGCTCGGCGGCCAACTTCGTCTTCATACGCCTTCCCGGGGACGAACTCGACGACACCGCGGGGCGGCTGGAGCGCTGCGGCGTGCGGCTGCGGCCCTTCGCGAGCGCCTCCCCGCGCGGCTTCGGGCTGCGCGCCACCGTGGCGCCCTGGGACGGGATGCAGCGGCTGCTCGACGGGCTGGACCGGGTCCGATCGGGGTCCGTGTAGCAGCCCGCTCCGGGCCGCGCAGGGAATACGCGCACCGACACGACCCGGGCAGTGAGCAGCGGATACGACGAGGAGGTCCTCGGCAAGGCCTACGACTCCCGGCTCATGGCCCGGATGCTGCGCTATCTGCGACCCTATGCGCTGCCGGTGGCGGGAGCCGTCATGCTGCTCATGCTCGCGTCGGCACTGGCCGTAGTCGGCCCCTATCTCACCAAGATCGCCCTCGACGAGGCCATCCCGCGCGGCGACGGCGGCCAGCTCGCCTTCCTGGCCATGCTCTTCCTGGCAGCCATCGTGCTGGCGTTCGTCTTCGAGTACGCACAGGCCCTCGTGACCACCTGGCTGGGGCAGCGGGTCATGTACGACCTGCGAACCCAGGTCTTCGCGCGCCTCCAGCGGCTCGACCTCGCCTTCTACGACCGAAATCCGGTGGGCCGCCTCATGACGCGCATCACCTCGGACGTCGAGACGCTGAACGAACTTTTCAGCTCGGGCCTGGTGACCGTCTTCGGCGACCTCTTCACCCTCCTGTTCATCGTCGCGGCCATGATCCAGCTCGACGCCGAACTGGCACTGGTCACCTTCAGCGTACTGCCCTTCGTCGCCTGGACCGCCTTCGTCTTCCGGTCGCGGATTCGGGCCGCCTACCGCGACATCCGCGTGCGGCTCGCCCGCATGAACGCCTTCCTGCAGGAGCGCTTCACCGGAATCCGCATCGTCCAGCTCTTCAACCGGGAGGAAGCCGATCTCGAGCGCTTCAGGTTTCTCAACAACGACTATCTGGACGCCCACCTCAGGTCGATCACCTACTACGCTCTCTTCTACCCGATCATCCAGGTGCTCACCGCGGTCGCGCTCGCGCTCATCGTCTGGTACGGGGGCGGCGCCATGGTACAGGGGGCCGTAACGATCGGGGTTCTGGCAGCCTTCCTGGACTACGCGCGCCGCTTCTACCGCCCCATTCAGGACCTTTCGGACAAGTACAACCTGCTGCAGGGGGCGATGGCGTCCTCCGAACGCATCTTCCGGCTGCTGGACCGCGAGCCCGCGATCCGGAATCCCCCCCGACCGGCCCTGTTCCCGATCGGCGCTCCCGGAGAGATCCGCTTCGAGAACGTATGGTTTGCGTACGGGGGAAAGGACCCCGACGGAGGCGAGGCCGACTGGGTCCTCCGCGATGTCACCTTCACCGTGGCACCCGGCGAGAAGCTGGCGATCGTGGGACACACCGGGGCCGGCAAGACAACCCTCATCAACCTGCTGATGCGCTTCTACGAGCCCCAGCGGGGACGCATCCTGGTGGACGGCGTGCCGGTCGAGCACCTGCGCATGCGGGACCTCAGGGGGCGGATCGGACTCGTGCTGCAGGACATTTTCCTGTTCAGCCGGTCGGTGTCGTACAACGTGCGCCTGGGCTCGGGCTCCATCGACGAGGAACGGGTTGCGTCGGTGCTGGAAGCCGTGGGGGCCGTTCCGTTCGTCCAGCGGCTCCCCCATGGCACCGCACAGGAACTCGGAGAGCGCGGATCCAGCCTCTCGGTGGGCGAACGCCAGCTGCTCTCCCTGGCCCGGGCACTGGCCTTCGACCCCGACATCCTGGTACTCGACGAGGCCACCAGCTCGGTCGACTCGGAGATCGAGGCCCGGATCGAAGACGCCACCAGCCGGCTGATGCGGGGCCGGACCAGCCTCGTCGTGGCGCACCGCCTCTCCACCGTTCAGGGCGCGGACCGCATTCTGGTCATCCACCATGGGCGCCTGGCCGAGGAAGGAAGCCACGAGGAGCTCCTCAGGGCCGGCGGGCTCTATCGGCGGCTGCATGAATTGCAGTTCGCAGGCCGGCGCGATGATGGCGTCGTGACCGGACAATGACAGGATCCGATGGACTTGACAGGTCTCCCGGTGTCGTCGAAACCGTCACCGTCGATCCGGGACTATTGCGCTCTTGTTGTTCCCGCGTGTACCATGATGGAGACTCACGTTACGCTGGGGGCCCCTGACGTCGAATCCGGCATCCGCTGTCCACCCGGCGACTACGAGGGTGTCCATCCCCGGTCCGGAGGTAACCGATCAGTGCGCACCACGCGCAGGAGACCAGCCACAAACACGGACAGTAGTCCCGCTGGCCCGGAATTCGAGAAGCGTATCAGACGGGAAGCCACCCTCGGCGACCTGGATCTCGACCTGGCAGGGGCATTTCTGAAGGCCTCGCCCGTCGGCGGCGAATCCGTGCTGGACTCCCTGCAACACTATGGCCTGATCCGGCCACAAGAGGACGAGGACGACTGGACGGTCTCGAACGCGGCGCTTCTCCTCTTCGCCCGGGCCGCCGGGCGGCGCTGGCATCCTCGTGCGGGGCTTCGGGTGGCGCGCGTCGCCGGCACGCAGAGGTTGGCCGGCAACCAGAATGTGACCGATGCAGCGCTTGTCCACCCGCCCCTGGCCTGCGGAATACGGGAGTCCCTGCGAGCCGCCGGGACGCATGTCCGTCGTTCCGAGGCGCTGCGCGACATCTTCTTCCGGGACATGCCCGAGTACCCGGACCTTGCCTGGCGCGAGATCATCGTCAACGCCATCGCCCATCGTGACTACGCCATCCAGAACCAGGGGACGGAAGTCACGTTCTTCGACGACCGGATGGAGGTGTCCAGCCCTGGCGGACCGGTACCGCCCGTCACGGTGGAAGCGCTGAACGAGGGAACGCCGGTCCGCGCACTTCGCAATCCCGTGCTCACGCGTGTTCTGACGGATGTGGGGATCATGAAGGGAAGGGGCAAGGGCTTTGCGACGCTCCGCAAGGTGATGTCGGAGAGCTCCTTGCGGGTACCCACGGTTGTGCACCGGGCCGGTCTGTTTCTGGTCACCCTTCACAACCGGCCCGAACACGCAATGGCGGGGCCGGGGTGGAAAAACGTTGTGCTCTCTCTCCCTGTGTCACGGGACCAGAAACGGATTCTGCTGGCGCGGCCCGACGGTTTCACGCACCAGGACTACCAGCGGCTGAACGCCGTCCTCGAAGAGGAGGCCAAGCGGGGTGTACACGATCTGGTCCGGAAGGGCATCACCACTTGCGCCTTCAACTCCGAAGACGAAATGCCCGTCTACTACCTCACCGCCGAACTCGATGCAACGCGGTGGTTTCTCGAAGACCGCGTCCCCAAGCTGCGGGAGCACTTCCAGCGTGATCCGAAGCTGCGGGTGGCCGAGTACCGGACGCTTTTCGAGGCGGCTCCCGCCCACGCCACCCGGGAGTTGCGCCAGCTCGTCGAACTGGGTTTCCTTCGCGAGGAGGGGCGCGGCAGGGGTAAGGGCTACCTGCCACTCGCCGGTCTGCGGAAGTGACCGGCAGACAGTTCGCAACAACCTGCACGAAAGGAACGCGTAAATGACATTCGTACCCATCGCCATCGTCCTCATCGCACTGGGAGCTGTCGTCCGCAGCCTCCCGAAGGGGACAGCCAAGATTCCGACCAGGCTCGCCGGCTACGTCATCATGTTCATGGGGGTCGCCCTCGTTCTCCTGAACGCCGTCGTACTGATCGGCGTCGGCGAAGTGGGGGTCCAGCACTGGCTGGGCACGGTCAACCCCAGGCAGCTCGAGCAGGGCATACACGTAATCAACCCCCTCGCGTCGGTGGAGCGCATGTCGGTAAGGGAGCAGTCCTTCCCGGCCCAGGGCGGAATCGAACAGATCGAGGCCCAGACCTCCGAGCAGCTGAACGTGACCCTCGAGGTCTCCCTCCTCTTCCAGATCAACGGCGCCAACGCACCCGACCTCTATGACCGCATCGGCTCGGAAGACCAGATCAAGCGCAGCATCGTCCTGAACGCCGTACGCAACGGCGTGCGCGATGCCGTCGCGACCAAGTCGATCAACGAGATCTTCTCGCCGGACCGGCGCGAGCTCGCCATCAGCATGAAGGACGAGATCCAGGCCAAGGCCGGCGACCGGATTGAGGTGGTCGACGTCTTCGTCCGCGATATTCAGGCCCCGGCGCGCGTGCGCGAGGCGATCGAGCAGAAGCTGGAGCGCGAGCAGCAGGTGGCCGCCGAGGAGTTCCAGACCCAGATCATCCAGGAGCAGGCGCGCCAGCAGGCGGAGGAGGCGAAGGGAATCGCCGAAGCCCAGCGCATCATCAGCGAGGGGCTGACCCAGGAGTACCTGACGTTCTTCTACATTCAGCAGCTGGCGCAGATGCCCGAGGGGTCGCTCGTCTATGTGCCGACGGAGGGTGGAATCCCCCTGATAAGAAACCTGGGCGGGGGACGGTAGCGGGCAGTGCGGAGACCCGGGGTCAGGTGAGCGGAGCGGTCCGGCCTGGACGCATCGCCCCTCGAACGGGGGGCGCCGGGCGGTGGATCAGGAGGCTGGCGGTCCTTGCGGCCGTGGTCTTCGTGGCCGTGGCGGCCGTCTGGATGGGCACCGGCTGTTCACCGGTGTACGTGGTCAGGGCCGGCTGGGCGGAGGCGAAGATTCTCCACGCCCGCCGGCCGATCCCCGAGGTGATCCTCGCCCCGGAGACCGACGAGCGGACGCGCGGCAAACTCACCCTTGCGCGGGAGGCGCGTGAATTCGCCATGCACGGGCTCGAGCTCGACGTCGGGGACAGCTACACCACCTACACCGAACTCGACCGGGACACGCTGGCGATGGTACTCTCGGCCGCCTATCCGGACCGGCTTGCCCCGCGCACCTGGTGGTTTCCGGTAGTGGGACGGGTCCCCTACAGGGGCTTCTTCGATCTGGACAACGCGCTCGACGAACAGGGCAAGCTGGAAGCGGAGGGCTTCGACACGTACCTGAGACCCACCGCCGCATTCAGCACGCTCGGATGGTTCTCGGACCCCCTGCTCTCCACGATCGTGCGGTACGACGAGGTGGAACTCGTGGCGACCATCCTCCACGAGCTGTCCCACAACCACCTTTTCGTGCCGGGTCATGTGCGCTTCAACGAGAGTTTCGCCACCTGGGTGGGCAGGACGGGCGCCGCGCAGTTCTTTTGCACGCGGCCCGGCGGGGGCCCGGACACCGTCTGGTGCAACCGGGCCCGCGACCGCTGGCACGATGTCAAGGTGTTCTCCGGGTTCATCGACGGTCTGGTGGAGGACCTGGAAGAGGTCTACGGGGACTCCGCGACGACCCGCGAAGACAAGATCGCCCTCCGCCAGGCGGTATTCGACCGGCATTTGCGGCGTTTTCGCGAGGAGATCCGGCCCCGCTTTCTCGCCCTCACCTTCTCCAGCTTCGAGTCGCTGCCCCTCAACAACGCCACACTCCTGAGCCGGATGCGCTACTACCACCGGCTCCCCGACTTCGACGCGCATCTTGCCGGTTGCGACGGCTCGCTGGCGGACGCCGTCGAAGCCATCAGGGCGGGCATCAGGACGGGAATCGACCCCTTCGAGCTACTGCCGTCCACGGCAGCCCCGGCGGCGCATCCGGGTGTTCCCGGACGGGCCCCGGCGGATTCCCGCGCGGGCTGTTAGCTTTCTCGCCTGGCGAACACCCCGCCCCTGGCGGCACCGCGAGTTCATCAACCCCCACCCGCCAATGTCCACCCGCTCAGACAGGACCTACGACCCCGCTGCAATCGAGCGCGAGTGGCAGGCGACCTGGGACCGCGAGGGGACCAACTCATTCACCCTGGACGAGCTGCGGACCGCGAGGCGCCCGTTCTACAACCTCATGATGTTCCCCTACCCCTCGGCCGAGGGGCTGCACGTGGGCAACATCTACGCCTTCACCGGCGCCGACGTCCACGGGCGCTTCCAGCGGATGCGGGGCCACGACGTCTTCGAGCCGATCGGCTTCGACGCCTTCGGCATCCACTCCGAGAACTTCGCGCTGAAGGCCGGGGTCCATCCGATGGACCTGATCCCGGGAAACGTGGCCAACTTCACCCGGCAGCTGCGGCGCATGGGGGGGATGTTCGACTGGGACCACACCGTCGACACGACCGCGCCCGACTACTACAGGTGGACGCAGTGGCTCTTCCTCCAGTTCTTCAAGCACGGGCTGGCCGAGCAGAAGGAAGCACCGGTCAACTGGTGCCCGTCGGACATGACCGTGCTCGCCAACGAGCAGGTGGTCGTGGGAGCATGCGAGCGCTGCGGCACCCCGGTCGAGCAGCGATTCATCCGCCAGTGGTTTCTCCGGATCACCGAGTACGCGGGGCGCCTTCTCGACAACCTTTCCGCCATCGACTGGTCGGATACCACCCGAAAGGCGCAGCGGGCCTGGATCAGGCGCTCCCGGGGAGCGGAAATCCTGTTCCCCGTGATGGAGGAGGCGGACAAGGAAGCGGATGGCGGGAACCCCGCGGCCATCCCGGTCTTCACCACACGTCCCGATACCATATTCGGGGCCACCTACATGGTTCTCGCCCCTGAACACCCACTGGTCGACGCCGTCACCAGCGACACCGCCCGGGATGAGGTGGACGCCTATCGGGCCCGGACCCGCGCCATGGACCTGGTTGCCCGGCAGAAGATCGAAAAGCACAAGACGGGCGTGTTTACCGGGGGGTACTGCATCAACCCCGCCACGCGCCGCCCGATCCCCGTCTGGATCGCCGACTACGTGCTGATGGGATACGGAACCGGCGCCATCATGGCGGTGCCCGGCCACGACGAGCGCGACTTCGACTTCGCCAACGCCTACGGCCTCCCGATCGTCCGGGTGGTGGCCGACGAGGGCGAGGATGCCGGCACGCCGCTCGCGATCGCCTACGAGTACCCGCAGGGAACGCTGGTCAATTCCGGCCGATACGACGGCCTCTCCCCCGAGGAGGCGCACCACGCCATCGTCGACCATCTGGGGGCCGAGGGCCTTGCCGAGAGCCAGGTTACATACCGCCTGCACGACTGGTGCATTTCGCGGCAGAGGTACTGGGGGCCACCCATTCCGATCATCCACTGCGAGGACTGCGGTCCGGTCGCCGTACCGGACGAGGACCTTCCCGTGGTTCTGCCCCGGGTGGAAGACTTCCGTCCCGACGAGTCGGGCGTCAGTCCCCTGGCACGGGTGCGCGACTGGTACGAAGTCCCCTGTCCCTCGTGCGGGCGCGACGCCACCCGCGAGACCGATGTCTCCGACACCTTCCTCGACAGCGCGTGGTACTTTCTGCGCTACCCGTGCACCGATTTCGACGACCGCCCCTTCGACGCGGAGATCACGCGCCGCTGGCTGCCTGTCGACACCTACATCGGCGGCAACGAGCACGCGGTCCTGCACCTGCTCTACGCGCGCTTCGTGGCGATGGCGCTTCACGACATGGGCCGGGTCGACTTCGAGGAGCCCTTCACGCAGTTCCGCGCCCACGGACTCATCATCCGCGGGGGCGCCAAGATGTCCAAGAGCAAGGGGAACGTGATAATCCCGGACCCCATCATCGAGCGTTACGGGGCCGACACCTTCCGCCTCTACCTCATGTTCCTGGGACCGTTCATGGCGGGCGGCGACTACCAGGACAAGGGCATTGCCGGCCCTCACGGCTTCCTGCACCGCCTCTGGGAGTCGGTGGTGCCCCGGAACGGCGAACTCGCGGACGGGCCTCCGGACCCCGAACTCGAAACGCAACTCCACCGAACCATCCAGCGGGTTACGGACCAGGTCGCGGCGCTGCGCTACAACACGGCCATCGCGGCGATGATGGAGTACCTGAACGCGGTGCGGGCAGGGGGACGGACGCCGGTTCGCGCCGAGGTCGAGCCGCTGGTCCGCCTGGTCGCACCGTTCGCGCCCCACATCGCCGAGGAGCTGTGGCGGCGTCTGGGGAACCGGGGCAGCATCTTCGACGGCGCCAACTGGCCCGAATTCGACGCCGCGAAGGCCGCCGAGCGCCAGGTCAGGGTCGCCGTGCAGGTGAACGGCAAGGTGCGCGGCACGGTCTCGGCGCCCAAGGGGGCGGACCGCGAGGCGGTGGTGGCAGCCGCCCGGGCGGAACCGAACGTGGCCCGCCACCTCGCGGGGATGGCGGTGCGGAAGGTCATCCACGTCCCCGATCGTCTCCTGAACTTCGTCGTGGCGAGGGAGGTGGTCCGGACCAAGTGACACCGCTTCCAGTGACAACCCCGGCAGCCCGTGGACAGAATCCCCCCGGCAAGCGAGGCTGAGGCATGCCGTTGCCGGGGAACACTCTCACCGCTGTCGAACAGCTCGCCGTCGACACCGTCAAGGTTCTGGCGATGGACGCGGTCCAGGAGGCCGACTCCGGTCATCCGGGCACGCCCATGGCCCTCGCGCCAGCCGGCTATGTGCTCTGGACCCGGCACCTGCGGCACAATCCCCGAGACCCCGGCTGGGTGGACCGCGACCGCTTCGTCCTGTCGGCCGGCCACGCCTCGATGCTCATCTACAGCCTCCTCCACCTCACCGGTTACGACCTGTCGCTGGAGGACATCAGGCAGTTCCGGCAGTGGGGCAGCAGGACCCCCGGCCACCCCGAATACGGACACACCCCCGGCGTCGAGACCACCACGGGACCGCTGGGGCAGGGCGTCGCCAACTCGGTCGGGATGGCGCTCACGGAGCGCTGGCTGGCAAATCGCTACAACCGGCCGGGCCACCGAATCGTGGACCACCGCACCTGGGCGATCTGTTCCGACGGGGACCTCATGGAGGGGATCTCCCACGAGGCGGCCGAGATCGCCGGACACCAGAAGCTGGACAAGCTGACCTGGATCTTCGACGACAACCGGATCACCATCGAGGGGTCCACCGACCTTGCGACCGCAACCGACCAGTGCCGGCGCTTTCAGGGATACGGCTGGCACACGCTCACCGTCGAAGACGGTACCGACCTGGAAGCGATCGATGCGGCGCTCGCGGCCGCGAAGGCCGAGACGGGAAAGCCGACGCTGATCGTGCTCACCACGACCATTGCGGAGGGAAGCCCCAACATGGCGGGCACCGCGGCAACCCACGGTGCCCCGCTGGGCGTGGCCGAGATCGAGGCAACCAAGCGCAACATCGGGTACCCGTCGCGGGAACCCTTCCATGTGGAGCCGGCCGCGCTGGAACATTGGCGAGCCGGTGCGGCGGAGTGGGAGGCGCGGCAGCTAGCCTGGGCGGGGCGCTTCGCCCGCTACCGCGCCGAGCATCCCGGACCGGCCGCCGACTTCGAGGCGGGTGCCCGGGGCCAATTGCCGGCGGGGTGGGCGGAAGCGCTGCCGGACCTGGCGGAGGCCCCCGCAACCGCGACGAGGAACCACTCCGGCAGGGTGCTTCAGGAGCTGGCCCGGGCGATTCCCACCATGCTGGGAGGCTCGGCCGACCTGGGCGGCTCGAACAAGACCGACATCTCGGGCGGGGGGGACCTTCTCGCCGACAATCCCGGGGGGCGCATCATGCACTTCGGGGTCCGCGAGCACGCCATGGGCGCCCTCTTGAACGGGATGGCCCTTCACGGGGGAGTCCATCCCTTCGGCGGCACCTTCCTGATCTTCTCCGACTACATACGGCCTGCCATCCGCCTGGCGGCGCTCATGGGACTGCCGGTCACATACGTCTTCACCCACGACAGCATCGGTCTGGGCGAAGACGGCCCGACGCACCAGCCGGTCGAGCAACTGGCCGCCCTGCGCGCCGTTCCCCGCCTCCTCGACCTGCGCCCGGCCGACGGCCCGGAGACGGCGGAAGCCTGGCGGGCGGCACTGCGATACCGGACCGGTCCGTCCTTCCTGGCCCTTACCCGCCAAACCGTGCCGGTGATCGACCGGGGACCCGATCCACGCTCTGCCGACGGACTCCACCGGGGCGCATACATCCTGAGGGAGCCCGCAACCGGCCTCGACGCCGTACTGGTCGCCTCCGGTTCGGAGGTCGCGGTCGCCCTGGCCGCCCACGGCGAACTGGCTGCGGACGGGATCGGCGCGCGGGTGGTCAGCATGCCCAGCTGGCGTCTGTTCGCAGGGCAACCCCGGGAGTACCGCGAGGAGGTGCTCCCTTCCGGGGTGCTCAAGGTCGCGGTGGAAGCGGGGAGCACGCTGGGATGGGAGCGCTGGGTCGGCGACGCGGGTATCGCGATCGGGATCGACGGCTTCGGAGCCTCCGCCCCCTGGCGGGAGATGTACCGCCGATACGGAATCACCGCGACGGCTATCCGCGACGCGGTCGAGAAAGCCCTGGCGAGCCGCTGCTCCCGAGGCTGATCCCGGGCGGTCCGCCACCTCCTCGCGTAACGGTTTCGGTTCCCGTAGTGTCATTGTTGGAAGAGTTCGGGGGGCAGGCGGGGGACTGTGTCGCTGCGGCGCCTGCCGGGAACAACCGGAGGGATTGAAGGCTACACTAGGATTGTGATCATACCGACAACACCGAATCGACAACTTCGATCCCGGGCTTCGGCGGGAATGGCAACTCCGCAATGACCGGCCCGGACCTGCCCAGGATATTGCGGCCCTTGCTGTGTGCCGTCGCTGCGCCGGGATTGGTACCGCCACTGTCCCCAGCGACCGTATTCGCCCAGGATACGACGGAAGTGGTGAGAATCCGCGGACTGCGGGTCGAGGTGCCGCGACCGATTGCGACCACCGGGGGAACGAGCGCGGTCGAAGTCTCCCTCGACTCGGCCGGCGCGGCGGCGGCTCCGACCATGGCGGAATTCCTGCGCCGCATCCCCACCGTGCAGATCCGGGACAATTCCCGCGGGGAAGCCCAGCCTGATCTGCGGGGCGCCGCGGATCGCCAGATCGCGATCTTCCTGGACGGGATCCCTCTGACCGTGGGGTGGGACCACCGGACCGACATGTCGATCATCCCTCTCACCGCCGTCCGCGCCATGACGCTGTACCGCGGTCTCTCCTCGATGCTGCACGGTCCCAACGTGCTCGGTGGCGCCATCGAGTTCGACGTCAACCGGGGCGCCTCCCCGGACACTCCGGTGCCCCCGGTTCTCGCGGCCCTCTCGGCGGACCAGGAGGGAGGGATCGGTGCGAGCGCGGCAGTCGGCCACGGGATCCGGCCGGGTCTGGTGTTGCGCGGCGGAGCCGGTTATCGCGACAGCCCCGGCGTCACCCTTCCCGCGGGAACCTGGGATGATGGCCGGTTGCTCCCGGGTTTTCTGGCAGACGCGGACGGCCTCCGCCTCAACTCGGACCGGCGACTGATCGACGGCTTTGTGGCGGCGCGTTACGACGGGTCCGGGGGTGGCTGGCTATCCAGCCTGATCACCCTCTCCGATGCACAACGCGGAGTCCCGCCCGAAGCCCATGTCGAAGACCCCCGTCTCTGGCGCTATCCCGACCAGTCGCGCCTGTTCACAACGGTTTCCGGCGGCTCGGGCATGCGAGAGGCGGGCCTGGGAGACGGCAAGGTCGAGGTCAGCTTCGGCCTGGATCGTTCAACGAGCAGGATCCACGAGTACGCCAGCGCCGCCTACCGGAACGTGGTGGACGGAGAAACCGGCACCACGACGACTCTGACGGGACGCATCCTGGGCGATCTCGACTTCGAGTCGGGTCCCGAGGTCTGGACCGCCCTGACCGTTGCCAACGTGAGCCACACCGAAGACTTCATGTCCGGAGAAGCGTTCGAGTACCAGCAGCGCCTCTGGAGCCTGGGTGGCGAAGTGGAGATCGCAAGGGACCCCCTGATCGGCTCGGGCGAGGGGGCCGCCCGGTGGACGCTGGGCGCCTCGCTGGACGGGTCGGACACCCCCCGCAGCGGCGACAAGGAACCTCTGGACGCGATCTGGGACTGGGGCGTGCGGGCCGGGGCGAGCCGCACCATGGCCGGCGGCAACGTACTCCTGCACGCGGGATTCAGCCGCCGGACCCGGTTTCCTTCGCTCAGGGAGCTGTATTCCGGTGCTCTGGGGCGCTTTCTCCCCAACCCCGGGCTGCAGCCGGAGAGCCTCAAGGCGGGCGAGGCGGGAATCACGATCAACGACGGCAGGAACCAGTTGCAGCTGGTCGGGTTTCACAACCGCCTGACGGATGGAATCGTGCGTGTGAGCATCGTCACGACGGAAGGCACCAAGTTTCAGAGAGTCAACCGCGACGAGGTGCGCTCCACCGGGGTCGAGGTCCTGACCGCGGGCGCCCTGGGATTGTTCACCTTCGGTGGCAGCTTCACCTGGCAGAGCGTCCGAATCCGCGATCTGCGCTCCTCCGGCAACGACGCGCGCGCCGAGTACGCGCCCGCCCTCGCGGGAACCGTGAGCCTGGACGTGATGGTACCCGGCCAGGTGTCGGTAAGCGGGTTCTTTCGCTACCGGGGCGTTCAGTACTGCCAGAACTTCGAAGTCGCGGGCCTCGACGAGATGGAAGCCAGCGCCACCCTCGACCTGGAGGCCCGACGGACCTTTCTCGGCCGAACGAATGGGTCCGGCAGGAGAATGGAAGGCACCGTGGGCGTCGCCAACCTCACCGACTCCACCGTGCTGGACCAGTGCGGGCTCCCGCAGCCCGGCCGGACCTTTCGCGTTCAGTTCAACATCCGGTGACAACCGGGGTTTACTTTCTGTAAACCACGGGTGACATGTCCCCGAAGAAGGGGACCGGCGGTCACCTCTTCAAATCACTCCCAGCAGCTCCAGCGGCAGCCATCCCACCTTCCCGTCCGCCAGGACGACCTCGGCCCACTCCCCGGTTCGCCGGTCGATGCGCACCTTGGTGCCTTTGTGCAGGGTGAAAAGGGTCAGTCCGGCGTCCTCGGAAGGGGCGTTCAGGACGCTGACCTCGACAGCCATGACGACCGCCTCTTCGGGTCTTCCCAGCCCCGTCTCGCGGATCAACAGGGTGGCGCCCAGGATGAGCGTGGCGACAGCGGCCGCATACGCACATCGCCGCAGCGGCGCCCGCCACCCCACGGGCCGCCGAAGCACGATCAGGACCAAGGCCCCGCCGAGAATCAGGTAGCCGGCGGCGACCAGGACTTCCAGCACGCCCCGGGGGATGAGTCCCATCCACCAGTCGAAGGCCGACAGGAGCCAGAAGCGCGGCAGGGGCTCGATCCGGTCCCGGAGACGCTGGTTGACGAGGGAGAGGTTGGCGCGGATGTCATCGTTGCCCGGGTCCAGGCGGACGGCCCGCTCGTAGTTGAGGACGGCAGAGCCTATCTCCCCGAGGCGGAAGTGGGCGTTGCCCAGGTTGAAGTAGAGCGCGGCGGACTCGAACCCTCCTTCGAGAACGGAACCGTAGCTGGCGATGGCCCCCGCGAAGTCGCCCTCCTGATAGAGGCGGTTGCCCTCGGCGAAGAGGGCCTCCTTCGTGGCGTCGCGCCCCAGGAGGCCGCCGGGGAGGAGCGTCAGCGCAAGTGCGGTCAGGCCGATCCCGAGCCGTCTCACACCGAGAGCTCCCTGGCGAGGTCGCCCATGAGCGCCGCGGCACGTTCCAGCACCTCCTCGGGCGGCTCGCGGCCGGGGCCCGCCGGAGAGAACCGCTGCAGGTCACAGTCGTCGAGGCAGGCGAAGAGGCGTTCCAGCGTTTCCCCGGACGCCCCCCTCCTGCGAGCCAGACGGTCCACCTCTTCGCGCAGGAGCCCGGCCTCGGCGATGTTCAGCTTGTCGGCCAGGAATCCCTGAAGCGCGCCTGCGACTTCGGCATGGAATTCCCGCGGATCGCCCCCGGCCAGTCCCCTGGCCCTCGCCAGCCGTTTCTTCGCCATCCTCCGGGCCCTGCGCACCCGCGCATACGCCACGTCCCCCTCGATCCGGTCGCGGTGGCGACGAACCGCCGCCGCCCCCGCCACGGCCGCCACCGGCAGCAGCAGGACGATCCAGAACCCGGCGGTCGAGTGAAGCGGCACTCCGACGGGCCTGAGTTGCGGCGGGCCGATGTGGATGAAGCGGATCTCCTCGCGGATGGGCTCGACCGCCGAGGGGACGGCGCCGTTCTCCCCGCCGGGTGCCGCCGCATCGCCCGTGACGGTGATCGCCACCGGCTCGGACCGCGCAATCCCGTAGGTGCGGGCCCGCGCGTCGAAGTACGCGACCTCGACCGGAGGGATGGTCGGGCTGCCGGGAGCACGCGGGATGAGCACGTACTCGTA
The DNA here is from genome assembly GCA_028874985.1 of Gemmatimonadota bacterium. Taxonomy (GTDB): domain Bacteria; phylum Gemmatimonadota; class Gemmatimonadetes; order Longimicrobiales; family Gaopeijiaceae; genus Bin94. The sequence continues at coordinate 19,811 of JAPPGI010000148.1, forward strand.
GCTGCGCGTCCCCCGGATGCTGCCGCCCCCGGGCGCGATGTTCTCGCTGGTCTCGGGCGGGAACACCTCGAACTCGCCGGGGAAGGCGATCTCGGGGGCGGGGAGGGCGCGGAGATTGCCGGTGCCGGTCAGGTCCAGCCGGAAGGTGAGCGCCTCGTTGGCGGCCACGGAAGCGCGGTCGACCGTGGTGGAGAGATTCAGCTCGCCGACGTGTCCGGCGAACGACGCGGGACGGCCCTCGGCGGGCAGGGGCAGCACCTCTATGGCGACCGGGCGCGAAGCCACCGTTACGGGAACCCGGCGGTCGAAGAGGCCCGAACCGCCGAAGAAGTCGCCGAAGGGGTCCCGCCGCCGCCTTTCGCGCACCCGCACCTGGGCCTCGATGCCGAGTGGCTCGACGGTGCGCTCGCCGCTTCCGGTCGGGAAGAGAGCCACGCGCCGTACGGCGGCCGTGACGTACTCGGTGCCGTCGCGCACCACGCGCTCCACCTCCGGTGCCTGGGACCGCTCAAGCTCCTCGGCCCAGAAGCCGGTGGTCCGCGGCAGCATGGATATGCTGTACGAGTCGACGTTCACCCGGGTGAAGATCCGGTACTCCACCACGACCGGCTCGTTCTCGAAGACGGTGGTGCGGCTGACCTTCGCCTCTATGAAGAGATCCTCCGGGGAGACTTCGTCGACCGGGTCTTCCGGCTCGGCGATTCCCCCCCGGGGCGCCGGCGTGTCGGACACGACCAGCGACACCGGCTCCGTCTCGTAGGTGTTCCCCCCGACGGTGACCTTCACGGGGCCGATTTCGAAGACCCCCTCCTCGATGGCCTGGAAGCGGTACTGGTAGGTGAGCGTCATGCTGGTCCGGCCGTTCGCGATCTGCACCGAGGTCGACGTCCCCGACCCGAGGTATTGGCCGAACTCCTCCATGTCGGGCAGGACAGGTTCAGCGTCGGCCTGCTGAGCCCCCGACACCTCGACGTTGAGCACGAACCGGCCACCCCAGCCGACGTTCTCCGGGCTCAGGAAGGCGCTGACCCGGATGTCCTGGGCATGGGCGGGCGCGGGAAGGGCGAAGAGGAGGGTGGCGAGGATGGGGAGGGGTGGCCGGACCGGCCTGCGGGTGAACCGTGCCGAGCCGAAGAGCACGCGCGGACGCCGCGCCCGGGATCGGTATCCGGCCGACACCTCTCAGCGCCCCGCCCCCGCGGGAACCACCGTCACGGTGAAGGGGTGGCTTCGCGTCGTGCCGTAGGACTCGGTCTCGGGGTCGAAGAAGGACATCTCCACGGCTGGGATCTCGTAGCGTCCCGGGGTGGCGGCGGTGAGGCGGTGGGTGTACGTGCGCGTTCCCTGCAACTTGTAGCGGCCATACCCGGCCAGGTCCGTTCGGATCTCGGGCGCGGACACGGTGAAACCGCTCGGGAAACCGATCTCGGGATCCGGGAGCCCTTCCACGTATCCCTCCACCTCCACCTTGACCTCCAACGTGACCGTCCCGCCCACCTCGACCCGGGTCCCGTTCATCCTGGATGCCGCCGCCAGCGTCCCCACGTGGCCACGGAAGGACGTGGGGCGGCCCTCGTCGGGCAGGGGGAGGACTTCCAGTGTGAGCGGGTTGGCGGTCAGGATGTAGGAGGTGGATTCGCGGCCGAAGTCGTCCGGGGAGGTCCGGGCCCATGCATCGCCAGGTTTGTCGACTCGGACTTCCAGGCTGACCTCCCCCACCTCCAACCGGCCGGATCGTCGCGGCAGCAGCGCAAAGCGGTCCGCCCGGATGCGACCATGCATGAACGTGCCGTCGACTTCCTCCCTGGCGTACCCCGGTCGCTCCAACACGTCGAAGGCGTCGAGCGTAGGCCGCGACTTCGTCCCGATTCGCGGCGATAGGCCATGCCCGCCGCGCGCAACCAGATACGTCACGATGACGGGCTCGCCGACATAGGCGCGGGGTTTTGCGGCGACGGCCGTCAGGGAGAGGTGTCCGGGTGGGTCCCCGCCGGCCGGCACCTCGTCCACGGTGACGGCGACCGGGCTGGACTCGACGGTTCGGCCCTCGGCGACGATCCGCACCGGGCCGATCTCCAAGCGGCCCGGCCGGAGCGCGCGGAACCGGTAGCGGTACGTCATCCCGTCCCCGTTGGTACCCCCGTGCAACCATGGCTCCTCCGACCCCAGGAACTCCGCGAAGCCGCCCGTTTCCGGCGCCGTCGGCTCTTCGTCCAGTTCGAGCGTACCCGCGACCTCCACCCTGACAACGAACTCCCCCCCGACCCAGATCGACCCGGATTCGACGGTGGCCCTGACCTCCAGACGGGGAGGTTCGTCAGTGACCACCAGGGTGACCGCGTTGCTCTCATAGGTCGAATCCCGGTCGACGACCCCTACCGGCGCGATGACGAACTCGCCCGGCGCCCGTGCACGAAGACTGCACCGAAACTCCCATCCCCTGCCGTAGCAGGACCCGGCCCCGTCGGCCACGTCAAAGATATCGGGCTCGATGAACTCGAGATTCTCCGATTCCAGGCCCGTGACCTCGGCGACCAACTCGAACTCGTCCCCCACCCTCACCCGGGACGGCTCGACCCGGGCCTCGACCCATACGCCGGAACGTCCCACCAGCACGGCCACCGCCTCGGTCTCCATCTCCCTGCCGTCGGCCGTGATCCGGAACGGTTTCATTTCGAAGAAACCCCTGCGGTCGGCCACGAACACGTAGGACAGGGTGACCGAGTTCGCGGCCACGCCCCCCTCCTCGTCGCCTACGCCGACCTCCACCGCCGGATCGTAGGGGTTCACGCACCGCGCGAAGTCGAACAGTTCGGGGATGAGTACGCTCTCCACCTCCTTCGCCCCGCGCACCTCGACGACGAGCCTGAACTCCTCACCGACGGCCACCTCCGGCGGATCCGCGTAGGCTTCCACCCTGGGTTCCGGCATCTGCGCGGCCGCCGGCGACAGGACGATCGGGGACATGAGGACCGCCGTGAGCGCGCTCAGGGTCCCGTGTATGTTGTTCATTTACCCTGCTCCTCCGCGGCGGGGGTTACTGTAAGATCAAAGGGCCCGGCCCGGGAGATCCCGTACGACTCCGATTCGGGATCGAACCAGGACACCTCGATGGCGGGGATACGGAAGCTTCCCTCGCGGCCCGCGACCAGCAGGTAGGTGTCGGCGCGCGTTCCACGCGGACCGGTGCGGTCGTCACGGGCGTCAAAGCGAACGGTCTCGGGTTCGGAAACGTCGAAGCCCGCTGGAAACGCGATCTCGGGATCGGGCATGACGCTGCTGTGACCGGGCCCCGAAAGCTCGACCTGCAACGTGACCGTGTCCCCCGGTGCCGCGTTCGTGCGATCCACCCAGCAGACCAGCTCGAGGCTCCCCACATGTCCCCGGAACGACTCGGGGCGGCCCACTTCGGGAAGGGGCACAACTTCGATGGAAACGTCGTCGGTGGTGAGGGTGAGGGGCGTCCAGTTCCCCCCGAACCGCGCACTCCGCTCTACGGGCGTCAACCCGAAGTCCGCCGCGTCCCGCCGACGTACCTGTCCCTTGAGTGCAGCCGGTCCGATCTTCTTCCTGCCGGGCTCGCGAGGGTAGACGGCCAGGCGGTGCTCCGCGCCGGGAGAATACTCGCGGCCATCCAGCGAAACACGGTCGTCAAGACCAAACCGCCCGTAGACGGGCCCGAGCCGGTGAACCTCCAAACCCTCCTGCGGGGGCAACGCCAGCGAGTCGTATTCCCACCACCAGCTCCCCTCGCCGAACCACCGAGGGCTTCTCGACAGGGTCCGATAGGATATGACCACCGGTTCCCCGACGTAGACCCGGTGCTTGTCGGCCTCGGTCGTGACCCGCAGATCCTCCGCAGACACCGGGGGCTCGAGGGGGGCCTCGCCGATCGCGAGATGCAGCGGCTCGGTCAGGATCGCCTGGCCGCCCGCCCTGATGCGGACCGGACCGATCTCATGCTCGCCCGCCGTCAACGCCCGGAACCGGTATTCGCCACTTCTGTAGTACTCGCCCCCGAATCCCCTTCCCCAGCCACTATCGATCAGCCTCGCGAAGCCGGACATCTCCGGCAGCACCGGTTCCTCATCCACTCCGGGAACGCCTTCCACTTCCACCACCAGAACGAAGTCCCCTCCCACCCAGGCCTGCTCTGTGTTGAGCGCCGCATGGGCTTCGACGACGGGCGGCTCGTCGCTCACCACGAGCGTCAGCGGCTCGCTCTCGTAACTCCCGCTCCCCACCTTGACCGACACGGGCCCGATCTCATGCGTACCGGGCTTCAGGGCCACATAGTTCAACCTGGCCTCGCCCAGCCCACGACCGCTGCCGCTCCTCCTGGCGAAGTCGGAAATGTCGCGAAGCACCGGCCCCTCCAGCAGGCGTTCCACGCCCTGGAAATGGACGTGCACCTCGAACCTCTCCATCACCCTCACCTCCGCGGGCTCGATCCACGCCTCGACCGTCACCGTCTCGGGATCCTTCACGAGCAGCGTCAACAGTTCCGTCTCGAGATCGCGGCCGTCGGCCGTCACCAGGATGGGGCCGATCTCGCCCCGCCCCGCCGCCCTGGCCACGAACGAGAAGGTGAAGATCACCGACCCCCCCGTCTGTCCCGGCTCGGGGGTCGTGATCTCGGTGCTGAAGGGAAGCAGTCCGTCCCGCGGGAGGCCGGACACCGCGAAGAGGGGGGGAATGAACACGTCGTCGATCTCCCTGACCCCCGTGACCTCGACGATCACCCGGAAACGGTCCCCGACCTCGACCTCGGCGGATTCCAGGTAGGCTCGCACGGAGGGTTCCTGGGCGGACAACGCGCTGGTCCCGAGCATGGCGATCAGGGTGAACGCGAACACCCGCGCCAGGAGTCCCCGAACCACTACCGCCCCCCCGCCCCCACCGGAACCACCGTCACGGTAAGGGGATGGCTGCGGGTCGTGCCGTAGGATTCGGTCCCGGGGTCGAAGAAGGACATCTCCACGGCGGGGATCTCGTGTTCCCCCGGCGCTACGGCCGTCAGGTGGTAGGTGTACGTGCGGGTCCCTCCCAGTTGCTCCCCGCGGTACGAAGTCCTATCCCGGACTTCGCCCGCTGAGACCGCGAACGCGTCCGGAAACTCGATTTCGGGATCCGGCAGCTCCTCCACAAGTCCCTCCACCGACACTTCGAACCGCACGGTCACCGTCTCACCCACCTCGGCACGGGTCCGGTCCACCCACGTCACGGCCTCCAGCGTGCCCACATGGCCCCTGAACGACGCGGGACGGCCCTCTTCCGGCAGCGGCAGCACCTGCAGCGCATGCGGGTTGGAGGTGAGGATCATCGAGGTCTCCTCCCGCCCGTGGGCCAAGGACCCCCAAAGCCGAGCCTCCACGGTGGCGGTACCCAACTCCAATCGGCCCGACTTCCGCGCCCGGAGCGCGACCCGGCGCAGTCTCTCCCTCTCGTATCGCCGGCCGTCCACGACCATCTCCCGCCCATACCACCCCCAACCGACCTCATGCACGTCGAAGTCCTCGAACGCGGGCCAGGACTTTGCGCCGACCCTCGGCCCCATGGACCTGCCGTCGTAGCCGATGGCATGCTCCACCACCACGGGCTCGCCGACGTAGGCGCGCGTCCTGCCGGGAAGGACGCGGAAGACGATATCGTCCCCGGGTTCGGTGTCTCCCGTCGGCACCTCATCCACGACCACGGAGATCCGCTGGCTCAGGTACGTCCGGCCGTTGCCCACGATCCGCATCGGCTCGATTTCGAATTCGCCGGCCCGGAGGGCACGGAAACCGTAGACTCGCCGCACTTGCCCTGCGCGGATGTCATGGGAGAACTCGTCGACTTCGAGAAGCTCCGCAAAGGCGTCGGCCCGGGGAACTGCGGGCTCCTCGTCCAGTTCGCTGACACCCGTGACTTCCAGCTTGAAGTCGAACTCGCCCCCTACCCAGATCGACCGGGCCTCCAGGGTGGCCTCCACCTCCACGCGGGGCGGCTCGATGACGAGCGCCACCGGTTCACTCTCGTAGGTGAGGTCCCCGGCCACGACCCTGAGCGGCGGCACCACGAACTCGCCCGCATCGGCCGCCTCCAGTATCCAGGTCGCGCTGGTTTCCGTCTGCATCCCGCTGCGGTAGATGCTCCAGGACAGGTCGAACACGTCGGGCGTGATGAACTCGTGGGTCCAGGCCCGCGAGCCGAAGATCTCGGCGGTCAGCGTGAAGTCGTCCCCAACGTGGATCCGGGAGGGCTCGACGCGGGTCTTGACAACCGGCTCGGAAAGCGGATGGCGGTTGACCAGGACCGCCACCGACCCGGTTTCCAGACTCCGGCCGTCGGCGATGATCCGGAACGGGCCCACTTCGAACAACCCGGGTTCCCGGGCCACCAACGCGTAGGCGAGCGTGAAGGAGTTCGCAGACTCCGGGCCCGCTCCGTCCGCAACCTTGACCGCGAGGGAGGGCCTGGGAGAGTCGAAGCGCTCCGCGAAGTCGAAGCGCTCCGGGGCGGTCACACGCTCGAGCGTCCGCGCCCCATTCACCTTGACCAGCAGCCGGAACTGCTCGCCCACGGCCACTTCGGGTGGGTCCGCGTACGCCTCGACGGAGGGCTCCTGTCCCCGCGCGGCGCCGACCGCCACGAGAAGGGAAGGGAACGAGGCCGCCAGCACCGCGCGGATCCGCCCCGGTCCCTTCGGATACATCCGGATTCCCGACACCACTCCGGGTCCGTTCATTCTCTCAACCTCCTCCTTCCCGCGGCCCACCGGCGACGGTGATATCGAACGGTTCGGAGCCGGCAGTCCCGTACGACTCCTTTTCGGGATCGAACCAGGAGACTTCAACCGCGGGGATCCGGAATCCGCCCTCCTGCCGCGCGACCAGGCGGTAGCTGTAGAAGTGCGTCAGCGCAAATCCCTCGCCGACCGCCGGGGCATCGGGAACCACCTCCGGTTCAATGACTTCGAACCCGGTCGGGAACCGGATCTCCGGATCGGGCGGGACCACATCCTCGCCGACGCTCGAAATCTCGACACGCACGGTCAGCGTGTCGCCGGTTTGCATGTGGGTCCGGTCCACCCGGGACACCACTGCGAGCCTTCCCACATGCCCCCGGAATGACGCGGGGCGGCCTTCGGCGGGCAGCGGCACGACCTCGATCGGGATCGGGTCGGTCGTGAGGGTCACCGGAGTCCAGGTTCCCTGACGCTCGGCCCGGTTCGTTTCCCAGCCGTAGTCGCTCTCGCGGCGTTGGTTGACCTGCAACATGAGTTCGGCAGGCCTGATCGCCGTCTCGCCGGCCTCGACGGGAGAGAACATCACGTGGTGCTCCGAGGCGACGCGGTACAGGCGACCTTCCAGGGAGACCCGTTCCCGCCAGCGTCCCCGTGACCGGATCCTCCGGTGTTGGAAGTCGTCGTGCGCGGGCAGGACAAGGGTGTCGTCCTCCTCGACCTCCCACCCTTCGAAGCCCGAACGATTGTCCCTGGCAAGCACGCGATAGGTGACGATCACCGGCTCGCCCACGTAAACCCTGCGCTGCTCGGCCGTGGCCGTGGCCCGCAGGTCCTTCGGGGACTCGACGGGCGCGGGCGGCGGGGCCTCGCCGACCACCAGCTTCAGGGGCTCGGTCAGAGCCGTCCGGCCGCCGGCCGTCACCTGTACGGGCCCGATCTCGTATTCGCCCGCGGATACGACGCGGATCCGGTAGTCGCGGTGTACCGTGTAGCGATCACCACCTGACGAGCCCCTCCCGCCACCCCTGGCACGCGGAGGTTCGGCGAAGGCGGACATGTCGGGAAGCACGGGATCGGCATCCAGTTCCATCGCCTCGGCTTCGACCACCAGCACGACATCGCTTCCCACCCACGTCTGCCCGGTGTTGAGGAACGCCCGCGCTTCGATGGCCGGGGGGTCGCCGACCACCACCAGCGTGACCGGCTCGGTCCTGATGACATCGTCTCCCACCTTGAACACGACCGGACCGACTTCGTGGGTGCCCGGCGCCGTGGCCACAAAGCCGAACGACATCGATCCGTCCACGCCCTCTCTCGACCCCGTGGCGGCAAAGCCCCAGGTGTCCGGTGGAAGATCCGGCCATGGCGCGATGTGTGCGGGTGTCACGTCGACAACCAGTTTGAACTCGTCCCCCACCCGCACCTCGGTGCGGTCGAGCCGGGCCCGAACCGAAACGGCGCCGGGATCCGGAAGCGTCGCGACCAGCGTGACCGCTTCGCTCTCCAGCCTTCGGCCATCGGCAGTCACCCCGAAGGGACCAAGTACGAACGATCCCGCCCTCCAGGCCACGGAGGAACAGGAGAACACGACCGATCCCGAGGCCTCCCCGGCCGGCGGAGCCCTGATCTCCGTGGCGAAGGGCAACGTGCGGTCCGGACGAGGGGGAGAGGCGTAGCGGCACGGGAAGAAGCGCCACCGGTGTACCAGTGCCTCCACCTCGCCGGCCCCGGCAATCTCGACGACCAGCCGAAACGAGTCGCCGACTTCGACCTCGGCGGGCTCCAGGTAGGCCCGGACCGTGGGTTCCTGTGCCGCCAGCCGACCGGTCGCAAGCAGTACGATCGCCCCCGTGGCAAGCAGCGGCACACCTGCCGTCCGCACCCTCATCCTCCGTGTCATCTCACTCATTCTACCAGTCCTTCCTGGGCCTCCGACCCCGTGGCTGGGCGGCCTTCCTGTCGACTTCCCCCAGGTCCTCGGCAACCGCCTGCAACAGGCGCTCCGCCTGCTCCGGAGTCATCTGCGGGGACTGCTCGCCCGCCTGTCCCTCCCGCTCCCGTTCTTCATTCGACTGCGGAGACCCGTCATCGCGTTGGCCCGCCTGAGGCTGCGACCGCTGCTCTTCGTCACCCTGGTCCTCCCCTTCGGAAGCATCACGCTGATCCTGCTCCTCCCGCCCGTCCTGCGACTGCTCCCCCTGCTGCTGGTCCTGGTTCTGATCGTCTCCGCCCTGCTGCTGCTGTTCCTGCTGCTGGAGCATCCGGAGCGCCATCTCCAGGTTGTGCTTCGCGTCCTGGTCCGCCGGGTCCAGCCTGAGCGCCTGCTTGTACGCCTCGAGCGCCGGCCCCGGCTGCTGCTGCCTCAGCATCGCGTTGCCCAGGTTGTACCACGCGTCCGACCGCCACCCGGGATCGCCGTCTTCCAGCGCTTCCAGGTACGCCTCCATGGCGCGCTGGAACTCCCGGCTCTGGTAGAGCGCGTTGCCCTCGTTGAAGCGCGCCAGCGCCAGCCCCGGCACCTTCTCGAGCGCTTCCAGGTAGCGGGCATGCGCCTCCTGGAAACGTCCTTCCTCGTAGAGCCGGTTCCCATCCTCGATCTCGCGGCGGCCGTCCTGGGCTGCAAGCGGCGCGGCAAGCATGCCGAAGGCCCCGGCGAGCACGAACACCAGCCTCCCCGCCCCGCCCCGCGGCACGACCCCACGCCCACGCCGCGGGCCCGTTTCGGCCCGAACACGGCGATCACTCCCGCCGGACGGCGCCTTCCCACGCCCAACCCGCGCCCCGACCCGGGTGCGCGCGCGGCAGGCACCCCCCCCGGAAACTGCAGAATGCTTCATGCGACCTCCTCCGTCCGGACAGCCGGACGTCTCTTCCGCCCTGGAATGATGAACTCCAGAGCCAGAAGGAGCAACGCCACCCCCAGGAAAACCTGGTACTGCTCCTCGTATTGCGTCACCTCCCTTGACTCCACCTCGCGGCCACCACCCCCGATCCGCTCCACCAGCCGTCCCAGCCCCCCCGCCCCCCGTCCGATGCGGTGATACTCCCCGCCGGTCTGCAGCGCGATGTCCTGCAGCGCCGTCTCGTTGAGGCGCGTGGTGATCACGTTGCCGGCATCGTCGCGCCGGAACCTGCTCCCCCCGCTCCCCCCCACATCCGGCAGCGGCACGCCCTCCAGCGAACCCACGCCCACCGTGTGGATCGTCACCCCGGCCTCGCCGGCCGCCACCAGCGCCTCGGCCACGCCCCCTTCGTGATCCTCCCCGTCCGTCACCACAACCACGATGCGGTTCTCGGGCGGCGTTTCCGCGAGCGCCTCGATGCTCACCGCGATCGCCCTGGCCAGATCGGTGCCCTGTGTCGACATCATCTCGGGGTCCATCGCGCTCAGGAAAATCATGGCCGCGCCGTAGTCCCCGGTGAGGGGGCTCTGCACGAAGGCGTCGCCCGCGAAGGCCACCAGGCCGATACGGTCGCCATCGAGCCGCTGGATGATCCGGCCGACCTCGATCTTCGCGCGTTCGAGCCGGTTGGGCGCGATGTCCTCGGCGTACATGGAGCGGGAGACATCGAGCGCGACGACCACGTCCTGTCCCTGGCGCCGCACCGTCTCGACGCGGGTGCCGAACTGCGGCCGCGCCAGGGCGAAGGCCAGCAGGGCGACCGCCATGAACAGGAGCGAGGCCTTCCAGCGCCGGGCGGCGATGCTGACGGCGGGGCGGAGCCTGCGCACGAGGTGGTGCTCGCCGAACCGGTCGAGGAGCGCGCGGCGGCGGCGGCTCGCGTACCAGTACAGCCCGAAGAGCAGAGGAACCAGAGCCAGGCTCCAGAGCGCGAGGCCGTCACCGAGGCGGAACATCGACCGCAGTCCGTGGACAAAGCCGCTCGACCGCCGGGGGGAGCCTGTTCATGGGCCGCATTACGGCAGCGTCCTCAGCCAGGTGCGCCCGAGCACGAGTTCGGCCAGGAGCAGCACGAGACCGGCCACCAGCGGCAGATGGAACCGTTCACCGTAGTGCGTGAAGTTCTCGACCTGGATCTCGGTGGTCTCGAGCTCGTCGATCTCGCGGTATATCGCCTCCAGGCTCTCCCGGTCGGTGGCGCGGTAGTAGCGGCCCCCGGTGGTCTCCGCGACGGCGCGCAGCGTGGGTTCGTCGACGTCGACGCGGGTGGTCACGTAGCGGCGGTTGCCGAAGCGGTCGGGCACCGGGACACGGGCCGTGCCGTGCGACCCGGCTCCGATGGTGTACACGCGCACCCCGAGCGCCTCCGCCGCCTGCGCCGCCGTGACCGGATCGATTTCGCCCCGGTTGTTGCGTCCGTCGGTGAGCAGAACGACCACCTTCGAGGCCGCTTCGCTCGCCTGCAGCCGCTTCACGGCGGTGGCCAGTCCCATCCCCACCGCCGTCCCATCCTCGATCATGCCCACCTCCAGTTCGCCGATCAGCGAGATGACCACGGAGTAGTCGAGGGTGAGCGGCGCCTGCGTGAAAGCCTTCCCGGCGAAGATCACCAGCCCGATCCGGTCATTGCGCCGTCCGGCGGCGAATTCGGCCGCCACCGCCTTCGCGGCCTCGATCCGGTTCGGGGCCAGGTCCTCGGCCAGCATCGAGCTGGAGATGTCCAGCGCCAGCACGATGTCGATGCCCTCGGTGACCACGTTCTCGCCCGTCACGCCCGTCTGCGGCCGCGCGAACGCCACGACGAGACAGAGCAGCGCCAGCCCGCGGAGCACGGCGGGCACATGTTGCATCCACCGCCCCTCGCCCCCGCCCGCCCGGACCAGCCCCGCCACATCCGGATGCCTCAGCGATTCCCGGCGCCCGCGGCCTCGAACCGCATACCACCACCCCAGTACCGGAACGGCTCCGAGCAGGAGCAGGAGGTGCGGGTCCTCGAAGCGGAAGATCACGGGGCGGATCCGCTCGTCGTCCGGACCAGCTCCCGGGCCCTGTCCATGAGCGCCCGCGACTCGTCCGGCACCGGCCGCAGCTTCGCGAACTTTACCAGGTCGCAGCGCTCCAGGAAGTCCTGGAATCCGCCCGTGAGGTGCCGGCCGAGAGCCGCCCGCCGCATGCCGTCAACCACCTCGTGCGTGGCGAGCTCGAGCGCGGGCACCTCGAACTGCCCCTCGATGTACCTGCGGATGATCTCCGAGATCCGCACATGGTATTCCTTGACCTGGCCGCGCTCGAGAAGCGCCGACTTTTCGAGCAGGCGCAGGGCCTCCAGCGCCAGTTCGTGGAAGGGGCGGGGCGGGGCACGGGGGACGAGTGGGCCGGACTCGGGTGCCTCCCGGCGCCGGCGGTACAGGTAGTAGGCGACGCCTCCGGCCACCGCGGCGGCGAGCACCGCCCACATGAGCACGCCCCACCAGCTCCGCGGAATCGACAGCGGACCCTTGATGTCGCGGAGGTCCCCCGATTCGTCGAGTCCGACGGTCTCCACGCCCACGCGAAAGGGGTCGGTGCGGAGTGTGTCGACGGTGCCGTCTGGAGCGGTCACCGGAACGGCGATCGGGGGAATCTCCGGTTCGCCGAGTTCGAAACTGGTGATCACCAGGGTCGCCGCGGAGAGGAACCCGCCGCCGTCCGCAACCGCCACCGGAACGGCCCGGTCGGCGCGCAGCACCTCGAAAGGGGCGACGGCGAAGGAGTCGGGCCATTCCACCACCCAGCCCGCGGGGTGATTCATCGACAGCCGCACGGTAACCGGGTCACCCACATGGATGACGGCGGTGTCCACCTCCATCGAAATCCGCACGTCCTGAGCGGAGGCGGATCGGCTGGCCGCGAGCGGCCCGAACAGTCCCACCGCCAGCGCCGCCACCCAACCGCAGCCCGCGGCCCGACCGTCGTTTATCACACTCACCGCACCCTCCGCGCCCGCTCCTCGAAGAAGCGCCTCAACGCCCGATCGTACGGCACCCCGGTCGTGACCTCGATCCTGTCGATCCGGCTCCGGCGAAACACCTCGTCCACCCTCGCCCGCGCCCCCTCGCGAATCTCCCGAAACCGCTCCCGAAACGCCCTCCCCGACGTATTGACCACCACCCGCTCGCCGCTCTCCGGGTCCTCGAACTCGACGAAACCCATCGGCGGCACGTCCTCCTCCCGCCGGTCCCCCACCCGTACGGCCACCAGGTCGTGCCGCCGGGCCGCCACCGACAGCGCCCGCCCGTACCCGGCGGCCATGAAGTCCGACACCAGGAAAACCACCGCCCGCCGCCGCGCCACCCTGGCCAGGTACTCCAGCGCCCCCGCGATGTCCGTACCCGTCCCCTCGGCCGGGTGGTACAGAAGCTCGCGCAGCACCCGGAGCGCGTGGCGCCGTCCCTTGCGCGGCGGCACGAACTTCTCGATCCGGTCCGAAAACAGGATCAAGCCCACCTTGTCGTTGTTCTTGATCGCGCTGAACGCGAGGACCCCACACAACTCCGCCGCCAGCTCCGACTTCATCCTTCCCCGCGTCCCGAACTCCGACGACGCGCTCACGTCCACCACCAGCATCAGCGTCAGCTCGCGCTCCTCCTCGAAGATCTTCACGTGCGGCGAGCCCGTGCGCGCGGTGACGTTCCAGTCGATCCCGCGGATGTCGTCTCCGTACTGGTATTCCCGCACCTCGGCGAAGCTCATCCCCCGCCCCTTGAAGACGGAGTTGTACTCGCCGGAGAAGACCTCGTTCACCAGGCCGCGAGTTGTGATCTCGATCCAGCGGACCTGCTTGAGGATCTCACTGGGAATCATATCCCGTCCCCACTTCCCCCTACGGTACCTCGATCGTGTCCAGCACCCGCGTCACCACATCCTCCGTGGTCATCTCCTCCGCCTCGGCCTCGTAGGTGAGGATGACGCGGTGCCGCAGCACGTCCATCGCCACCGAGCGCACGTCCTCGGGCGTCACGTAGCCCCGGTGGCGCAGGAAGGCGTGGGCGCGCGCGGTCCTGGCCAGACAGATCGTCGCGCGCGGCGACCCCCCGAAGGAGATGAGCGGCTCGAGCTCCTCCAGACCGCACTCCTTCGGCTCGCGCGTGGCGAAGACCAGGTCGACGATGTAGCGCTCGACCTTGCCGTCCATGTAGATCGTCTCGACGGCCTCGCGCGCCGCCAGGATCTCGTCCGGCGTCACCACCGGCTCGGCCTTCGGCTCCGGCCCCGCGCTCATCCGCCTCATAATCTCCATCTCCTCGTCGCGGTCCGGATACCCCACCGACAGCTTCAGCATGAACCGGTCCACCTGCGCTTCGGGAAGCGGATAGGTTCCCTCCTGCTCGATCGGGTTCTGGGTGGCCAGCACCAGGAAGGGCGACGGCAGCGGGAAGGTGTTGTCGCCGATCGTGACCGTGCGTTCCTGCATGGCCTCGAGAAGCGCCGACTGCACCTTGGCGGGCGACCGGTTGATCTCGTCGGCCAGGATCACGTTCGCGAAGATGGGCCCCTTGCGGGTCTCGAACGCGGTCTTGCGGGGATCGTAGATGAGCGTGCCGACCAGGTCCGCCGGAAGCAGGTCCGGGGTGAACTGGATGCGTTGGAACGAGGTCCTGATCGCGTCGGCCAGGGTCCGCACGGTGAGCGTCTTGGCGAGCCCCGGGACCCCTTCCATGAGGACGTGCCCGTCGGAGAGGAGCCCGATCAGGAGCTGCTTGACCATGGCCTTCTGGCCCACGATCACGCGGCCCACCTCGTCGAGGAGACGGTCCACGAAGCCGCTGGTCTCGCGGATCCTCGCCTGTATGACTTCGATGTCTCGGTTCATGCCACCATGTGTCTGGGGGTTCCTCGAGGCGCATTCTTTCAAGCGCCAGCCAACTCTAATGATAACGAGCCCTGCGAAACGGTTGCCGGTTCCCTCGTGCAGGCGGAGGCCGGCGGAAATCCCTTTCGCCCGGCCGGCCGTCCGAGGCCGCCGGGGCCGGACCGTCTGTGCGGCGGCGGGACAGTCCCCGGCAGCGAGTCGTACGGTCAGCTCATCCTCGCTTCGATCTCCGCCACTGCACGCAGACCCGACTCGAACGCGCCCTGCATCCATCCCCGGGCTCCGGAGATGTGCTCGCCGGCAAAGTGGATCGGTCCCTCGGGCCGGGCGAGCTCGTCGCCGAGTTCCACGTCCTGCATCCGCGTGGGCCACGCCCAGGCGGCACGGCTCCACGGGTCCCGTTGCCACGAGTGTGACGTGCCGGACACGACGTGGCCGGAGACACCCGGCAGGAACTCCTCCCAGTGTTCGAGCACGCGGGCCACGCGGGCATCGTCATCGAGTTCGTCGAGTTCGTTCGCGCGGCTGCCGAACACGTACGTGAGCAGGACGCCTTCCGGGTCCGGTGCGTCCCAGGTGGGATGCCAGAGCTCCTCGGGCCAGTCTGTGATCCCCCAGCCGTTGAGGTCTTCGCCCTCCCAGAACCGTGTCCGGAACCGCACGAACACGCGCGTGGCGCTCTGGTAGTCGAAGCCTCCGTGCATCGCCTTCGTCTTTGCGGTGGAAAGAGCCGGCGAAAAACGGATGCTGGACAGTAGAGGCAGCGGTACGGTTACCAGGACCGCGTCCGCTTCGTAGGTTTGGCCGTTGCCACAGCGGATGCCGACCGGGCTCCCGGCGGTGATGTCGGTCACGGGCGAATCGGTCACCACGCGTTCGCCGAGCGCAGCTGCAAAGGCGGCGGGGAGGCGGTCGCTGCCACCTCGGATCTTCACGAAGTTCGGACGCCCGCGAAGGAAGTCATCGGCCGGAACCAACGTCCGTTCTCCACTTCGGAACCGGAGGTAGAACCCGGTGGCCGGGTAGAAGCGGTCCAGTTCCAGTCCGAATTGGCGAGCGTACCTGAGCGTCAGGTCATGCTCCGGGGGAATGCGTGCGGCGCCCGCATCGACGTAGTGCCCGGAGGCAAACGGGGAGCGGATGCTCAGGACGCGGCCTCCGACGCGGTCGCGTGCCTCCAGCACGGTCACTTCGTATCCGGCCTGAAGGAGTTCGTAGGCCGCGACCAGACCGGAAATGCCGGCACCGACCACGACAATCCTGGGCGGCTGGTCCACCTGGGTCGAGCAGGAGACGAGGCCGAGGCCCGCCAGACCGCCAAAGCGGCGAACGAACTCACGTCGATCGATGGATTGCATATGGAAGTCCGTGGCCGGCAATCCGTGGATAAACCCTCTCACCTCACGAGCATCGAATTCGTCTCCTTCAAGCCCACCCGGAGGCCCGGAGATACATCGCTACACTTGCAACGCAGGCCGACAACCTGGCATACTGCGGTCCTGTGAACCAGTTCAGATTCCCCTGAGCCCGGAGGTCCGAGCATGTGTTTTCCCGCCTCGTTCCACGCGACGAGAGACCACGGCCGCGCCGGCCGCAAAGGCGTCCGCCCATTGGTGGCCTCCGTCCTGGTACTGGCGTTGACCGCCTGCGGTTCCGACACGGAACCCGTCGCGGACAGGGTGGTCGACGACAGCGCGGGAGTGCGGATCGTGACCCTCGCCGCCACACCCGACGTGGAAGCCCCCTTCGCCTTCGGGCCGGAACCGCTGTACCGCCACGGCGCTGGCGCGGACGACTACATGTTCTCTTCCGTCTGGCGCGGCATCCTGCTCGGCGACGGGAGCGCGGCGATCTTCGATGCCAGGAATTCCGAGCTCGTGCTTCTGAACCCCGACGGGACATTCCACTCGGTCCTCGCTCCCGCGGGCGAGGGCCCCGGCGAAGTGAAGATGGTGACATCGATGTTCGCCGCGGGACGGGACGGCATTCTCGTCGAGGACTTCCTCAACGCTCGGTTCACGCTCTTCGTGAACGGCGCCGTCGCCCGCACCGTGAGCACCCGGGGACCGATCAACGATGGTCTGAGGTCTCGCGGAATGGACGCTTCCGGAGGGATGCTGATGTCCTCGGGGTCGTACAGGCGCGGCTTCCCGGAGGAGTGGCTTCCCGGCCACATGGTCCGCTTCGACCTCGACACGGGCGTCGCCGACACCGTGGCCACGTACGACTACGTGCCGTTCCACCCACCGGAGGGCACGCCGGAGAACCCGTTCAAGCACTTCGGGATCGCGGGCGCGGTGGGTGGCGAATTCCTGTACGGGCGCACCGACACGCCGGAGCTGGTCTGGCGCCGGCCGGACGGGTCGGTCCGGCAGATCGTCCGCTGGGAGCCCGACCCCGTGTACCCGGCCGAAGAGCACTGGGACATCTTCGCGGCCGAGCTGCGTGAGACCGCGCCCCGGCACAATCCCCACGCACAGACCGAAGAGGCCATAGAGGAACTGGTCACGAGCATGCTGGGAAGGTATGAGCTGGAGCCCGACGTACCCCTGCCTCTCTTCACGACACCGCGCGGGGACGACGAGGGCCGGATCTGGCTCGGCGATTTCGTCGTGGGCTACGGGGGGACCATCACGTCCTCGTACAGGATCCTCTCCGCGGAAGGGGAGTGGCTGGGGCGTCTGGACGTACCGGATGGGCTGCGCATCCTCGACATCGCCGGGGGGCGGGTGCTCGGCGTGATGAAGGACGAGATGGAGGTGGAGAGCGCGGTGGTGTTTGAGCTGGCGGAAGCCGGCTGAGATCGGCGCACTTCGGTCCCCCAGGGCCCCCCGAAGATCCGCAAGCTGGCGGAAGGCGGTGACTTGCGGATGTCATCACAGCCGACCGACGACGACTTCGAGCGGATATTACCTTGCAAAATGAATGTATACCTATGATTTTGCAAGGATGATCCCACGAAGAGCTCTCGATGACGTCCGCCGGGCGCTGACCCGCCAGGCAGCCACGGCGTTGCTCGGTCCGCGCCAGGTGGGCAAGACGACCCTCGCCCGGGAGATCGCGCGCACGACCAGATCGCTCTACCTGGATCTCCAGTCCAGGGCCGACCGAACCCGGCTCTCGGACCCCCGCCTGTTCCTGCGCAACTTCGAGGATCGGCTGGTGATCCTCGACGAGATTCACCGGGTTCCCGAACTCTTTCCCGAACTCCGCGGGCTGATCGACGAGGGGCGGCGGCGCGGCCGGCGAACCGGTCGCTTCCTCATCCTCGGATCGGCCTCGGTGGACCTGCTGAAGCAGGCGGGTGAGAGTCTGGCCGGGCGCATCGAATTCGTTTCCCTGAATCCGTTGGACGTGCTGGAGGCCGCCCCGGACAGTGAGGCGATGACTTCGCTGTGGGTGCGTGGCGGCTTTCCGGACAGCTTTCTCGCCCGGAGCGACGAGGACAGCCTCGCCTTCCGGCAGAACTTCGTCCGCACCTACCTGGAGCGTGACCTGGCGGAGTTCGTCCAGATGCGGATCCCGTCGGAGACCCTCGCACGGCTCTGGACGATGCTGGCCCACGATCAGGGGGGACTGCTGACAATCGCCAAACTGGCCAGAAGCCTCTCGATCAGCGCTCCGGCCGTGACGCGATACGTCGACGTGCTGACGGGCCTGCTCCTCCTGAGGCGGCTTCCGCCCTTCGTGGCCAACGTTCGCAAGCGGCTCGTGAAGTCACCCAGGGTCTACATCCGCGACAGCGGACTCCTGCACGCCCTCCTCGACATCGGGAGCTTCCATGCCCTGGCCGGTCATTCCGTCGTCGGCGCGAGCTGGGAGGGATTCGTGATCGAGAATCTGCTGGCTGCCGCTCATCCGCGGACCCGGGCCAGCTTCTACCGGACGGCGGCGGGAGCCGAGATCGACCTGGTTCTCGAGGTCCCCGGGTACCGTCGGCCGATCGCAATCGAAATCAGGCGCGGCCTCTCGCCAAGCCTGGGCAAGGGATTCCACAGCGCGCACGCCGACCTGGCGCCCGAACGTTCCTTCGTCGTCTACGCCGGAAGCGAGCGGTACCCGGTGGCGGAATCGGTCGAGGTGATCGGCTTGCCCGAGATGGCCGGCTTGCTGGCCGATCCCCGGGCTCTCGGGTAGTAGCGCGGGTCTCGCGGAGACGCGGTCGGACAACCCCGAGGTCGTCCGGCACTTGGCCGACGGCACGAGGCGGCACATCGTTCGCCGGCCCCATGGTGGGTGTATGTGAGTTGGTTTCGGGTAATATATCGCTACGTTTGCCGTATGCGGTGGTGCCATGCTTGTTTCCCATGAACCCCGCCAACCCGGGAGGCTACCAATGAGACGTTTCGCGATCTTCGCAGCCGCCCTGCTCCTCCTTGTGCCCGGCAGACCTGCGCAGAGTCAGGTCAAGCTGTCCGTAACGGGCGGCGCCAACCTCTCCACGCTGGACTACCACCGCCCGTGGACCTGGCATGGAAGGGCACTCGGCGCAGCTTTCGGATTCCCCGTTTCCGACAAGTGGAGCATTCAGCTGGCGGGCCGCCGGTCAGGCAAGGGCTACTGGGAGGAATACGGCACCGAGGGGTGTGAGAGGATGGGGCGGGAGCCCTGCAGCACCGGTGGCGGCGTTGCGCTCACCTACTTCGAGTTCATGGTCCTGGCCGACAGACGGATCGAGCTGGAGGACCGCGTCCGCCTGCATCTCCTGGTGGGGCCCTTCGGGGGGCATCAGGGTGGTCGGGAACATACGAAGACCATCGATTTCGGCGTCGTCGGCGGGGCCCAGCTCGAAATGGGGCTGTACGGCAACTGGGGATTGCAGACCGGTGCGTTGTACACCCACGGGTTCGTGAACACCGGACCCATATTCGAGTACGACGGGCGCGTCGACACCAGTGGGGCGAATCAGAAGACCCGGACCCTGACCCTTCGCGGCGGCCTCTCCTACTCGATCGGCTGAGGCGCACCGGCTGCGATCCGGTCACCTGGCGGGAGGCCGGCAGATGTCCCTGTCGTCCGGATTCTTCCCGTCGCCTTCCTCTTCCTTCTTTCGGCCCGGCGAGAGGCCGACCCACATGAACAACGTCGTATCCCGCGGTTCGGTCCACTCGACCTCGAGGTCGAGCTGGGCCTTGAACCCGGCCTTGTAGTCGAACTTCACCGGCTGCCCGGGCAGCGCCACCACATCGAGTTCCTTGTCGCCCAGGGTGTCCCGGGCACGGACGGTCCACTTTCCCGAGTGCCCCCTCCATACCAGGAGGCATCCGTTGAGCGCAAGGCCCGCAAGCGGAATTGCCGGACTGCTAAGGGATGCCTTTCCCTTTCGAACCGGCAGGTTGATCCAGCTGCCACCGTCGGCGATGGTCCGCATGAGTTGAAGGACCTGGGCCTCGGCGGGGGAGGCCGGCAGGAGCAACCCCGAGGTCAGGGCGGCAGCCGCACATCCCCAGAGTACGAGACGGCGGTTCGGCGTCGGTTGGCGGCGGTCTCGCAAGGGAGTTGTCCCGACCTTTCCCGGTGTGGTTCGAATTGCACCCCTGTCAAGGTAGTGTGAGCGTCCCGGCTCCGGGTAGCGTTGCCGTGCCCATCCTGCTGTCCGCGGGCTGTCAGCCCCTGCCGCTTCGCCTGTCGGGAGGAAGATCGACCGTGCCGCCGATCTCCGAATACCGGATCCTCGAGCGGCGTGTATCGGTAACCACCAGATCGCCGCCCACCTCGCGGACCGTGATACTCCCCGAACCCCCGCCGTCCACCCGGACGCTGCCGTCCACCGTCCGGACCTCGATGCTGCCCGAACCATCGGTGATCACCACGTCCCCTCCCACGCGGCGCACCGTGAGAGAGCCCGACCCGTCATCCACCTCGACGCTGCCCGTCACGTCCTCGATCGTGACGGAGCCCGAGCCGTCCTCCACGTCGACGCTGCCGGCCACGTCCTGAATCGTGAGAGAGCCCGAGGCGTCCTCCACGACCACCGAGGCCACGCTTCGCAGCCTCAGGCTCCCGGAGCCGTCATCGACGACCACGTTTCCGACACCGGATACTTCGATGCTGCCCGAGCCGTCGTCCACGCGCAGGTTCGTGCCGGCCGGCACTTTCACGACCAGATCGATGCGCGCGTAGCGGTTTCCGCCCCACCAACGCCCGCGCGACGGACGCGGGTATCTGGTGTCGATCCTGTCACCCTCCAGCGAGACCTCGAGCGCCTCCAGCCGTTCCCGGTCCGAAGCGCACAACGTGGCGGCGACGCGGACTTCGGCAAGACCGTCCACTCCCGTGACCACGAGGCTTCCGGCCCCGGCGTCCACCTCCAGACTCGCTTGCGCGCGTCCCTGGAGTTCGACCTCGCTGCGGTGCTCGCAATTGGCCTGGGCCGTCGCGGCCGCGGGTCCCGCCGCCAGGGCTCCCAGCAGCCCCGCCATCATCGTCATCGTTCGAACCTTCATGCTCGCGTTCCCCTTTCGTTTGACTTGAGTCGTGCGGATGGCTTCCCTCATCCCCGTCCCGTGCCCGACGAGCAGCGGGGCGGAAAGGTTCCGGGCTCGGGAGCCACGCAGAATCGCGATGCGCTGATCGGTGTTCCGGTCCGTGGTGCGGAACCCGCCCGTCGTTCGCGCTGAAGTGTCGCGAGGACGGGTCGTCAGGGCCAGTGCACCCGGAAGAAGGCTTCGCGGCGTGCCATGGCCCGTCGAATCGTTCCCAGGTCGGCCGGGACGAATCGAACGGGCGTCCCGGGCCTGGCCTGGGCGAGGGCGTCGAGCACAATCGGGTCGACGCCGCCGAGCTTCGGATAGCCGCCGATGGTGGGCCGGTCGCGCATGAAGACGAGCGGACGGCTGTCACCGGTAACCTGGACCGTGCCGTCGACCAGAGGTGACGAATCCAGTGCGCGCGGGCCCGACGCCAATGCGGGTCCGTTCAGACGCATCGCCGTCCGGTCGCTCGCCGAGTCCACCGTCCACTCCGCGGCGAACACGCGGCCGCGGTCCGCCTCCGAGAACTCCGGCCACTCGTAGCCCGTGATCAGGGGGAGGGTCAGGCCCGAGGCGGCTCCCGGCGGGGGTACGAGATGGGGGGGCACGTAGCGTTTCGGACAGACTCGATCCGGCGCGGCCCAGCGCAGCGCTTCATCCTCCAGGAGCGGCCGGCCGAGCCGTCCGGGGAGACCGTCACGAGCCACCGAGGAGGCCGAGTCGAAAGCCCGATCGGTATCGAGGCCGCCCGGGAAAGCCAGGTAGGCGCGCATGCCTGTTCGGCTGTACGCCAGTCGCAACACCTGCCCCGGCCGGGCGCGGACGGTCCTCCAGGCGTCGGTGGCGAAACCGTCGAGCGTCGCCGCGCAGTCGGCCCCCGTAAGGGCAAAGACCGTTTCGACGGCGAAACGAAGGGTTAAACCGCCGAGGGTGACCTCCAGCGCGGCTGCGCCGGGATCGTTGCCGAGCAGCCGGTTCGCCCACAGGTAGGCGCGCTGGTCCATCGCCCCACCGGGCGCAAGTCCGGCGCGTCTCCCGCTCCGCCTCCCCAGATCCTAGACGGTGCAGTAGGGCCCTGGTCGGTCGACCACGGCATGGGGCCGCCCGGTCCGGCCGGTAGCGTTCAGCGGCACTCCGCCTCGTAGTCCTTGCGGCCGACCGGGCGGAACTCGACCGTCCCGCCGGGGGTGAACCGCGCGATGCGCTCGGCGGCGTCCTCGAAGAGCGCCGCGGGGACACGCCCGACCAGACACCAGCCGCCCGGTCCCTCGGCCGGGTAGACGCCGGTACGCCGGTCGGCGATCCCCACCGCGCCGCGGGGCACGCGAGCACGTGGAGAAAGCCGGCGCCTCGTGGCGATGCGGGCGTCGACATCGCCCAGGTACGCAAACCCGGGCGCGAACCCCGTCGCAAGCACCAGATACGTCGGCGCGCTGTGGAGTCGCGCAACATCGTCCGGGGACATTTCCGCCCGCACGGCCACCTGTTCGAGGTCCGGCGCCAGATCCGGATCGTAGCAAACCGGCAGCGTGACCATGGCCGTCGCCGCCACCGCCTGCGTCTTCGGCGGGGCTCGCAACGCAGCCCGCGCACCGGTCTCCAGTGTGCTCATGATCTCTTCGGGGTCCCAGCGGCCCGGCGCTCCCTCGACCAGCAGGCGATTGAAGGCCGGGATCGTGGCCCGTACCCCGGCCAGGCTCTCGCGTGCGAACCTCTCGAGGCTCAGCACCCTCGCAATCCCGTCGCGGTCGGGTGCGACCGGCAGGACGACCAAGGCGCTGGCGGGCCCCGGAAAGGTGATCATCCCGGGCGTGGCACCAACTCCCGGATGCGGCGCAAGGACTCGAAGGCCGAGGGATTGTCACCGTGCACGCACAGGGTATCGGCCGTCACCGCCAGCGGTCCCGCCGGCG
This sequence comes from Gemmatimonadota bacterium, assembly GCA_028874985.1. Lineage (GTDB taxonomy): Bacteria > Gemmatimonadota > Gemmatimonadetes > Longimicrobiales > Gaopeijiaceae > Bin94. Next base: position 42,679 of record JAPPGI010000148.1, read on the forward strand.
TGTCCACGAACCCGTCCAGGAGACGTGTCACATGAGCCGCGACCGCGCTTGCGTCGGTCAGGACCGCCCCCTCGACCGAACGCGGCCGCAGACGTCCGTCCGCTTCGTAGCCCCGATCCGCGAAAGCCTCGAACACCAGCCGCAGCCCCGTGTGCGCCAGCAATTCCTCGTGTCGGTCCCGTTCCGGCGTCGCCTGCAGGACGAAGGCGAGCGTGGCATCGACGGCCGCGACCCCCTCGGCCAGCCTGGTCAGCAACCGGTCGTCCGCCATCATGGCCAGATACAGGGCCCCGTGCGGTTTGACATGGTTGACCGGCGTACCGTGTGCGGTGGCAACCGCCTGCAGAGCGCCGATCTGCGCCTGGATCTCCAGGACAAGGGAGTCGATCGGCCAGGGGAGCCGCAACCGCCCGAAGTTGCGCCGGTCGGGATAGCCGGGGTGGGCTCCCGCTTTCGCACCGTGCCGGGCGGCCAGCGCCAGCGTGCGAGCCATCGTGTCGGGGTCCCCGGCGTGTCCGCCGCACGCGATGTTGGCCCAATCGATCAGGGGCATCACCGCAGCGTCGGCACCCTTCTCCCAGGGCCCGTAGCTCTCGCCCATGTCGCAGTTGAGAAGCATGCCGAAACATACCCGTCGGCACATCCGGCGGCGAACCGCTCACGGACGGGGTGGGATTCGAACCCACGCGGGCAGATGCCCACACGATTTCCAGTCGTGCGCCTTAAGCCACTCGGCCACCCGTCCTGTTGTCTCCGGCAATCGGGGCGCCCGGATTCGAACCGGGGACCTCTGCGACCCGAACGCAGCGCTCTACCGGACTGAGCCACGCCCCGTTGGAGTGAGCCTCCCCCGCCTCCGTTCTTCAGGTCTCGGAGCAAGCGGGGACTTCTGAGCGGAGGCGGAGGGACTCGAACCCCCAAGTGCTTGCGCACGCCGCATTTCGAGTGCGGTGCCTTACCA
>JAPPGI010000078.1 GCA_028874985.1 Gemmatimonadota bacterium
GGCTGCGAAGTCCCGCGACGAGCGGGGCCGGTTGCTGCTCGACCGGAATCCGCTCAGAGGGCTCAGGACGCCCACGGAGAAGAACCCGAACCGGGTGGTGCTTGGCGAGGAGGAGTACCAGGCGCTTCTGGAGGTGTCACTCCGGGTGGACTGGCGGTTCCATGTCGCGCTCGTGCTCGCGCACGAAACCGGCCACCGAATCGGTGCCATTCGGCAGCTTCGGTGGCACGACATCGACTTCGAGGGCGGAACCATCGTCTGGCGCGCCGAGCACGACAAGACCGGCTACGAGCACGTCACGCCGGTCACTCCCGAGGCATTGGACGCCTTGAAGGAGGCGCGGAGTTGGAATCGCTCGACCGGGGATGCCCCGGTGCTGCCCGCGCCCCGGAATCCGTCGGTCTGCATGGGTGCCGCGTTGGCGCAGGGATGGTGGGACAGGGCCGAGAGGCTCGCGGGACTGGAGCCGAAGCCCGGCAGGGGCTGGCACTCGCTGCGGCGCAAGTTCGCCTCCGACCTGATGGACCAGCCGTTGAAGGTGCTCTGCCAACTCGGCGGCTGGAAGACGGCCAAGACGGTGCTTCGGTGCTATCAGAGAGCCGACGAGGGACAGCTTCGGAAGGCTCTGGAAGACCGCCGCCGGGCTCGCGGCTGAAATCGAGACCGGCGGGAATCATTCAGCGGGAAATCGGGCTGTCGAACATGCAACCACATTCACCGCAACAAGATGCGAAACTTCAACCACATGTCGGCCCGGCGCCTCGCCGCTCCCGGTGCGCGCGCGGATTCATACACGGACTCCTCCTCGCCCCCCTCCTCCTCCTCGCCGCCTGCACCGGGCACACCGCATCCCTCCCCCCCGGAACACCCGGCGCTTCGACTATCCCGCCCACCCCAAATACCACTCGATCACCCCAAAACGACCCATCCGCCCACCCACACGACCAATCCGCCCACCCCACGGCCCCCACCGGCCCCTGGTACGACGGCCGCGGCTGGGCCGAGCGCACCCTGGAGTCCCTCACCCTAGAGGAGAAGGCCGGCCAGCTGATGATGCCCTTCCTTCTGGGCAACTTCGCGCCGGAGGGATCGTCGTCGGCTCGGCGCGCCCGGGCCATGGTGGAGGAACACGGAGTGGGCGGCATCATCATCTCGGTGGGGTCGCCCACCGAGGTCGCGGCCAAGCTCAACCGGCTGCAGTCGCTGTCCGATCTGCCGCTGCTCGTGAGCGCCGACCTCGAGGCGGGCGCGGGCTTCCGCTTCGAGGGGGTGGTGCACGCGCCGACGAACATCTGGCTCGGGGGAGCGACGCGCTTTCCCGCGCTGATGGCGCTGGGCGCGTCCGGCGATCCCGGGCTGGCCTACGAGATGGGCCGGGTCACCGCGCTCGAAGCCCGCGCGCTCGGAGTCCACGTTCCCTTCGCCCCGGTGCTCGACGTCAACAACAACCCCGACAACCCGGTCATCAACGTGCGTTCGCTGGGGGAGGATCCGGAGATGGTGGCGCTGTTGGGCGCGGCGTTCGTGAGGGGCCTGCAGGACCACGGCGCGATCGCCACCGCGAAGCACTTTCCCGGCCACGGCGACACCGGGGTGGACTCGCACATCTCGCTGCCGGTCATCCAGGTCAGCCGGGAGCGCATGGACTCGGTCGAGCTCTTTCCCTTCCGCCGGGCGGTCGACGCCGGGCTGGGCGCGATCATGACCGCGCACATCACCGTGCCCGAGATCACCGGGGCGAGCACGCCCGCCACCCTCGCGCCCAGCGTGCTGACCGGCCTGCTGCGCGACGAGATGGGGTTCGGCGGCCTGGTCTTCACCGACGCGATGGACATGGGCGCGATCGACCGCATGTTCGAACGCGGCGAGGCGGCGGTGCGGGCCATCGAGGCCGGTGCGGACGTGATCCTCATGCCGCCCGACCTGGCGGCGGCCGGGGAGGGCATCGTGGCGGCGGTGCGGTCCGGGCGGCTGAGCGAAGAGCGCGTCGACCGGTCGGTGCTGCGCATCCTGCGGGCCAAGGAACGGCTCGGACTCGACCGTGAACGCACCGTCGATCTGAACCGGATGCGCGAGGTCGTGGGCGTGCGGCCCCATCTGGCCGTCGCGAGGGCCGTGGCCGACCGCTCGGTGACGGTCCTCAAGGACGAGCGCGACCTCCTGCCGCTCCTGGGGACGCCCACCGCCAGCGTCTATTCGGTCACCTACCGGCGCCCGAACAACCTGCGCGCAAGCCGGGCCTTCAACGCCGGGCTGGGCCGGACGTACGGGCGCCTCCGCACCGCCTACGTGGACCAGGAGACGACGAGGCGGGAGTACGACGAGATCCTCGCCCGGGCCCGCGGGATGAACCTCACCATCGTGTCGCTGCACGTGGGCGTGCGCACCGCGTCGGGATCGGTCGCCCTTCCCGACGAGGCGGTCAGGTTCATGAAGCGGCTGGCGCGCTCGGGGCGGCCGCACATCGTGGTGGCCTTCGGGAATCCGTACCTGCTGGCGGAGTTTCCCCGGGTGGGGACCTACCTGACCGCGTGGTCGGGCATCCCCGTGGCGGAACGCGCCGCCGCCGCCGCCATCCTGGGCCGGATCGCGGTGACCGGGCGCGCGCCCACCCGGATCGCGGGCTTCGAGATCGGCCACGGACTGCGGGTCCTGCCGCGGACGGTGGCGGACCGGAACTGAGCGTGGGCGCGCGGAAGACCCCGGCAGCTCGCGGCAACGCGCTTCCGCACTTCGCCGCCGCCCTCCTCGCCCTCGGCTCCTGCACGGGCGGGTCCGCACCGTCGGGCCCATACGGCCCGCCCCCCGCGCCCCCCTCCGCCACCCTCGACCACGACGCCCGCCGCTGGGTCGACCGGACCCTCGCAACCCTGACGCTGCGCCAGGCCGCCGCCCAGCTCGTCATCCCCTGGATCCCCGGCGGCTACGCCTCCGAGAGCGACCCCGACTTCGAGGATCTCCTCGGCTGGGTCGAGCAGGGGCTCGGCGGCGTCCTGATTTCCATCGGCGTCCCGGACGCCTACGTGGCCAAGCTCAACCGGCTCCAGTCCCGCGCCGGGATCCCCCTCCTGGTCACCTCGGACTTCGAGAACGGCGGGCCGGGGATGCGGATCAACCACAGCTACGCCATCCCGTCGCTCCTGGCGCAGGGCGGCGGCACGAGCTTCCCCCCGACGATGGCCTTCGGAGCGGTGGGCGACCGGGAGCTGGCCGGGCGGCTCGCCTTCGAATACGGCCGCGTCACGGCTGTCGAGGCACGCGCCGTGGGCGTACACTGGCTCTTCGCGCCGGTCCTCGACGTGAACAGCAACCCCGACAACCCGGTCATCAACACGCGCTCCTTCGGCGAGTACCCGGTCGCGGTGGGCCGGCTCGGCGCCGCCTTCATCCGGGGCGCGCGGGCCGGGGGCGCCCTCACGACCGCCAAGCACTTCCCCGGCCACGGCGACACCCGCACCGACTCGCACATCGAGCTGCCGGTCATCGGGGCCGACCGGGGCCGCCTCGACCGGGTGGAACTCGTCCCCTTCCGCATGGCGGTCGACGCGGGGGTGGACGCGGTGATGACCGCGCACGTGGCGGTGCCGGACGTGCTCGGCGACGACCGCCCCGCGACGATGTCGCCCGAGCTCATGAGCGACCTGCTGCGCGGCGAGATGGGCTTCGGCGGCATCCTCTTCACCGACGCGCTCCGCATGGGCGCCATCACCGACGGCTACGGGGCCGGCGAGGCCGCGGTGCTGGCGCTCGAGGCCGGGTCGGACGTGCTGCTCGCGCCGGACGGGATCGGCGCGACGATCGAGGCCGTGACCGGGGCGGTGGAGTCAGGCCGCCTCACCCGGGAGCGCATCGACCGTTCGGTGCGGCGGCTCCTCGAGGCGAAGGCCCGGCTGGGGCTGCACCGCGGCGCGCAGGTGGATCCGGCGGGTGTCGCGACCCGCGTGGGCACCGCCGCGCACCGGGAGGTGGCGGATCGCGCGGCCGGGGCCTCCCTCACCCTGGTGCGGGACCGCGACGGGGTCCTGCCGCTCGCGCACGGAACGTCCCTGCTCAGCGTCACCTATGCCCGGCCGCGCGACCTGCTCGCCGGCCGCACCTTCGACGCCGCGCTCCGTCCCTCGGCGGCGGGCTTCTCCGCCGCGCGGGTGGGCCCCGGCACGCCCTGGGCCGTCTACGATTCGCTCCTGAACGCCGCCCGCGCGGTGGACGCCGTGGTCGTAGGCGCCTACGTGCCGCCGCGCTCCGGCCTGGGTTCGGTGGGCGTTCCGGCCGGGTTCCGCGCCTTCGTCGAGGCGCTCGACGCGCCCGGCGGCCCCCGTGTCGCCGTGGTCTCCTTCGGCAGCCCGTACCTGCTGGCGGCGTTCCCGGACGCGGGCACGTACCTGAACGCGTGGGGTGGCTGGGAGGTCTCGCAGCGAGCCGCCGCCCGCGCGGTGACGGGAGCCGCGCCGGTCTCCGGCCGCCTGCCGATCTCGATTCCGCCGCTGCACCGGGCGGGGGAGGGGCTGGACCGGGCCGCCAGGGAGATGGTGGCGGAACGGGACGAGGCCGGTGAGGATCGGCCGGACCCCCTGCGCGAGGGGGGGTTCGTGCCGGGGGAGGAGGGGGGGGCGGCCGACGCGGGGACTTCCTCTGGCGATCACGCGACCGGCGGGCCGGGGCGGTGGCGGGGCGGGGTGGTGGTGCCGGACTGCGCGAGCCGGACGACCGACCCCGGCGGGCCGGACG
>JAPPGI010000015.1 GCA_028874985.1 Gemmatimonadota bacterium
TAGAGCAGCGGACTCATAATCCGACGGTCGGGGGTTCAAGTCCCTCTGGGCCCATTCGGACGCGGTGGCGGTGCCGGGTTTCGGCGCCGGATGGCTCAGGTGCCTGTGGAACAGGCCCTTGTTTTCCGGTCGCCGTGGGCGCGATACGCGCCTTGACGGCCAACCCGGCGCCCGTCCATCTTTCGCCTGTGACAAGGCATGCTTTCTTTCACGGAGGGCGATGAAGGGGTGTTCATCAAGCACGCAATCCGGCGACGGCGCCGACGCGTTGAGGCGGCCTTCATCGCGCTGGTGCAGATCGGCGCGTTCGGGGTGCTTTCTCCCGCCGACGCGCTGCTGGATGCCCACCGGATCGGACTGCCGGTCCACGTGGAATCTCCGGAAAACCGCGCCTGCGCAGCCCAGCACAGCCACCTCTTCTGCCAGCTTGTCAGGTCGATGGTATCGGCCCCTCCGGCCGGCCCGGACGCCGTTGCGGAGGTTCCCGCACCCGCCGCCCCCACCACGGAAGGGCCCGGCGGGGACATCCCCCCGAAGAGCGCCACCTTTCTTGATCGGGGCGATCATCCCGAGAGGACCACCTCTCACCTGATCCTCTCAGCGTCGCTGTCCTTCGTCTTCGGGCTCACCCGCTGCGGGCGGGTCCGAGGGCCGCCTGTCTGCGATCCGCCCCCCTTCTCCGTGCACAGAATGTCTTCCAACAGAAGCTCCGCGGGTGTCCCCGGGCACCCCGCGGCTGCCCCCGGTCGTTTGCCGTCCCGGCTCGCCGTGATGTGTGCGGCCGCCCACGCGGCCGCGATCGGGCTTGTCGTGCCTTTAGGCGCCGCGCAGGAACCGGAGCACGAGGGCGAAATCGAGGGCGTGGTGCGCGATGCCGAGACGGGGGAACCCCTCGCGGGAGCCAACGTGTCGGTGGTGGGATCGGGAACCAGGGCGGTCACGCACGGCGACGGGACCTTCCATCTCATCGACATCGTCGAGGGCGACTACACCCTGCGCGCCGAACGGCTCGGGTACCGGGGCGCCACCATCGAAGTCGCGGTGGGGGACGAATCCCCGGTCGTGGTCATCGAGCTCGTTTCCTCTCCCATCGTGCTTCGCCGCATGGTGGTGACGGCCACGATCAGCGAGCGCGGCTCGGACGAGGCCCTGCGGCCCGTGAGCGTCATGGCGGGTGACGAGCTGCAGCGCGGGATGGAGGCGACCGTCGCGGCGACCCTGGCTTCTCTGCCGGGTCTGGCGGCCGCCAGCATGGGTCCGACCGTCTCGCAGCCGGTGATCCGGGGGCTGAGCGGGGACCGTGTGCTGTTGCTGGAGGACGGGACCGCGGTAGGGGATGCCTCCAACAGCGGCTCGGACCACACGACCGCGCTCGATCCGTCTTCCGCGCGGCGGATCGAGGTGGTGCGCGGTCCCGGCGCGCTCCTCTACGGAGGCCACGGGCTGGGTGGGGTGATCAACGTCATTCGCGACGAGATCCCGTCGGCGGTACCCCATCACCTCACGGGCGCGGCGACACTGCAGACCCAGACGGTGACGGGTTCGCTGGCCGGCAGTGCGACGGCGTTCTTCGGCGTCGCGGAACAGATTCCGCTGCGCGTGGAAGTGGCGGCGCGTACGGCGGGCGACCTGAAGACGCCCAAGCGCCGCACGCTGCTCAACACCGACGGCGCGATGTGGAGCGCGGGAATCGGCGCTGCTCGTGTGGCCGATTGGGGTCACATGGGCGCGTCCTTCCGCGGCTATCTCAACGACTACGGCATTCCTGGCGGGTTCGTGGGAGGACACGAGGAAGGGGTGCGCATCGAGATGGAGCGCACCGCTTCGAAGTTCAGGGCCGTGGTTGACAAGCCCGTGGGGATCTTCCGCAACCTGCGCTTCGACGCGACCCACACCTGGTACGAGCACCGGGAGATCGAACCGCCGGACATTCTGGGTACCCAGTTCGTACAGCAGAAGGCGAGCGGTGCCGTCCTGGGCCGGCATGGTCGGTTGGGGCCGTTTGCGGCGGGTGCGATGGGCGGCCGCGTGTCCTGGGAGGACTTCGCGTACGGCGGCGGCCTGCACACGCCCCACTCGCGCCGGCTAAAGGCGGCCCTGTATCTGCTGGAAGAGGTGGATCTGGGGCCGGCGAGGATCGAGTGGGGATTGCGTTACGACTGGATCCGGGCCGATCCCCTTGAGAGGGAGGGGGACTCGGACATCGGCGAGATTCGCGACCGCGGCTTCGACTCCTTCTCGGGGTCGTTGGGCGTGCTCTACAACCATGAGTCCGGTCTGACGCTCGGTGCCAGCGCCGTCCGCGCCTTCCGGGCACCGGACATCAACGAACTCTACTCGGAGGGGCCGCACCTGGCGGCCTACGTCTTCGAAGTCGGCAACCCGGACCTGGTGGGCGAGATCGGAAGGGGGATCGACATCTTTCTCCGCTTCGAGTCCGACCGCGTGAGGGCCGAGGTGACCGGCTTCCACAATGATATCAGGAACTACGTCTACGGAGAGGATACCGGCCGGTTGAGCCGGGTCCTTCTTAAGGTATACCAGTTCCAGGGCAACGACGCCGTCTTCAACGGCTTCGAAGCCGGCGCGGACGTCGACCTGGGGCGCGGGCTGGTTCTCGAAACGGCGGCGTCATCGGTGACGGGAAGTCTGAAGATCACCGGCCAGGCGCTGCCGCTCGTTCCTCCGCTCAGGGGACACGTGGCGCTCAAGTACGAGCGGCCGCGGTGGTTCATCCGCGCCGAGGCCGAGATGGCGGGCCCGCAGGACCGGACCGGCGAGTTCGAGTCGCGGACCGACGGGTACCGGCTCTTCAACGCCGCGGCGGGCGCGCGGCTGACGCTCGGAGGGCGCCTGAACGTCCTCACCGTGAGCCTCGACAACGCCACGGACACCGAATACCGCAACCACCTCTCCCGGGTGAAGGAGATCATGCCGGAGGCGGGGAGGGGGCTGAGCGTGACCTACCGGGTCGTGTTCTGAGGCCATTTGTATGACTTCATCCACAGATTCAATCAACGAGTTATAAATCCAACGATACAGGAGACTACGAAAATGAAGAGCTTGATCGGCAGTAATCTGGCGAGAGTGGCCGCGATGGTGTTCGCGCTGGCCCTGGTGGCGTGCGGTACGACCGACCCGGACCCCGACCACCCCGAAGCCGAGGGGGTGGAGCTCGTGGTGAGCGGGCGTGTGATCGCCTCGTACGACGGCGATACCCAGAAGTGGGAAGGCGAGCTGGAGGTGGATGTGGGCGAGGAGACCGCCCATATCACGGTTCGCTTCGTGGACCACGACGGGGAAGCGGTCGAGCTCGAAGACGACACGTACCTGGAGGTAGACATCAAGGACGAGTCGATCGCCGAATTCGAGCAGGACGAGCCGGGGGAGTTCGGTGGCCACCTGCACGGCAAGAGCGAGGGAGAGACGGACGTAACCTTCAAGCTCATGCACGGTGAGGTGGGGAAGGGGCACGCCGATTTCGTGACGCAGCCCGTCCACGCCCACGTACACGAGCACGAGGATTAGAACGCGGCAGCTCCGCGTTGAATGCCTGAACCGGGGTCAGGCCGCCCGCCGGCGGAGTTCTCGCCGCCGCGGGTGGCCGGGCGCCGGCCACGCACTCAGGTGCCGGCCACGTCCATCCGCACGAACCAGATCCGCCCCGCGATGCCGTACGGGGACTCGGACGGGTAGTCCATCGACCAGAGCTGGGCCGGGTGGTCCTCCGGGAGTCCGGTGGGAAGCCTGTCCAGGAAGTTGTTGGCCCCGAAGCTCAGCCGTATCCGGTCCGCGATCCGGAAGTTCACCTGCGCATCCGCGATCGCCGCCGCCCCGATCATCACCGGCACTTCGAAGATGAAGGGCGTCTCGAGTTCCCCGATGTGCCTCACGCTCAGCCGGGCTCCGACACCACGGGCGAACCGCACGTCGGCGCTGGCACCGATCCTCTGATTGGGTTGGGCCTCCTCGATCAGCAGCTCCTGCGTCTGTCCCATGAAATGCGGATTGCGGTTGTCCGTGATCTCGGTCTCGTTGCGGTGGTAGCTCGCCGCCAGGTCGGCCGCACCCCATGCCCCCCGGAAGCGCCAGTTCGCGACGATATCGAAGCCCAGGGTGCGGGTGTCGATGGCGTTCGTCCAGAACGCCACCTTGTCGACCGGCCGGCCCTGGAACTGCGCGTTGTCACGTAGACCCTGGTCCGGCCCGAGGGTCCCGGTGAGGGCGATGGCGTCGGCCACCGAGACGACGTACACGTCGGCCGTCACCTCCAGCCCGGTGTCGAAGGAACCGACGAGCCCGGCCGTGAGACTGAGCGAGCTCTCGTGGCCCAGCGAGCAGGCGTCGAAGTCCTCGCAGGCGATCGGGTCGCCTTCGGGCAGGAATCCGGTCGTCTCCAGACCGGCGGGACCGCCCACGAAGCCGAGGGTGTTGAAGCCCCGCTGGGCCAGGCGGGGGGCGCGGAAGCCGGTTGACACCGCCGCCCGAACGGCCGTGCCCGTTCCGATCTCCAGTCTGCCGGCAACTTTGCCCGTCAGTGAAGCGCCCGCATCGCCGTAGTGCTCGAGACGTAGGGCTCCACTCAGCATCGCGGCCTCGGTGGGCCGTAGCTCCATGTCCCCGTAACCCCCGAAGCTGTTGCGCCGCTGCTCGGGGATTACATACCAAAGTTGACGGCGCGGTGATCTTTCGGTAGCTTTCAAGGGT
>JAPPGI010000064.1 GCA_028874985.1 Gemmatimonadota bacterium
GTGAATCTCCACCTCGCCCCGAACCCGTACCAGGCCCTCGGACTGGTGGGTCGCTCCCGCCATGGTCCAAGCGGCCCGTCCGGCAACGGGCGGGCGGGCGGCGAAGCCGCAACACTCGACCGCGAAAGCGGTTGAACGGAAAGCCGGGTGTGAATCGCCCGAGGCCGAAAACGTGAATCGCACGCCCATGTCGAAATCACAACGCGGTTCGGCCGTAAGTCGTGCCCCCTCATCGGTAGCGAGACCCGTCGAGGCGGACCGTCTGCCAGGTAGTGCCGCGATGGCTCGACCCGCGCCCGCCTTGGCGGCGGATCTGCTTGGTGAGTGCGACGGTGCGGTTCATGGGGGCCTGAAGCCCCCCGAACTCTTCGAGGACCCGGACTGCCCCCTCCAAGGATCGCTGCTCGATCCGGGCACTCTCGTCGTGCGTCCCGGCGTCGGCTTCGGCGGAGACGCCACCCTCGGCCTGGTCGATCTCCCGAGACGTGCAAGCGGCGGCGACGACCTCGACGGACCGGCCCAGCCGCATGGGCGCGCGCCAGAGCCCCCGGTGCGCGTTGCCCCAGGAGCGAAGCGCCGGCGAGGTGTCGTGGCCGGGATCCACATAGACGAACATCGCGCGGGCCGAGTCCAGCACGACGGGCAGGCTTGACGGGGAAGTGGCGGCGAGCCTGCGCTTGATCCCTTGTCGCTCGAACGCGGCCAGCCTCTCGTCCTCGATCTGCTCCATCCCATCCCCGCCAAGATCTGCCCTTGCCGCCGACCTACCAGAACGCCCGTCCTCCACTCCCCGAGCCTTCTGACGCCGCTGTCCGAAGCCCTGTCCGACACCCTGTCCGAAGCCCCTGTCCGAAGCCCCCTTGCCGAACGGCACTCCAAGCCCTACGTTCTTGGAAGCAAATCGTTTCCCTGACTCGTCCGGCGAAAGTCGCCTCAAGAGGGGGAGGCAATCCGACTCGGAGGAGAGAATGGAGAACTTCATGAAACAACATGCTGCCCGGTGGTCTTGGGCGCTCGTACTGGTCGCCGTGATGCTGCTGATGGGCGTGGCAGGATACGGTTCCACTCGGCTCGGTGCTCAATCCGGGGCGTGCCCGACGGAGGACGCGTGCTACCGGCACAGCTGCGCGTTCGCGTGCAAGACCAACTACTGCGATGTGGGGCCTGACTGTCCAGACCCTGGACAGCAGGGAAAGCGTTGCTACGTGTGCGCCAAAGTGGAGTAGGCGAGCAGAAGGACTGTGACATACAGGGCGTGAGAGGGAGGGTCATGGCCAGTCACGGGTACGCCTGTTGGCACGCTTCGCCGCCGGGTTACTTGGCATTGGCCAGCGCGCTGGTTTTCTGTTCGGCGCTCCTCGGTGGGTGTGATCGGATCCGAGGCGGCCTGCCAGCCACAGTGACCGAAGGCACCTCGCATGTGTACCGTGACAAGGTGCGCGAGCAACGGATCGGGCCTCGCCACGATCTGACGCTTCGCGAGTTGCTCGTCGTATCTGCCGGTACCGACTCGGTCGGTGATTGGGCATTGGGTAAGCCTCGGGCCGTTGCGGAGGCCAACGACGGGAGTATCTATGTCTTGGACTCGGACTGGAAACATGTGTTTTTGTTCGATTCCACCGGGGCGCTACGCCGCAGGATCGGGGGAGGGTACGGGGCTGGCGCGGACCAAATGCTGCTCCCAGTGGACATGGCCGCCTACGACGGCCACCTCCATGTGCTGGACTACGAACTCAACCGGGTGATCGTCTTTGACGGGAACGGGCCATTCGACCGAGTGATTCAGCTGGGCGACCAGGGCAGGAATGTCGCCGCGACCGCCTCCGGCCTGTGGATCCGTCTCATGCATCCGAGACAGGGTCGCATGGTGGACCTTTACGACTGGGGTGGTGAGCAGCCCGTAGCCCGGGTTGGCGTGCACGAAACCGACAGCGCGTATCACGAGGCGGGCGTCGGCGGGAACATTGGGACCCTCCGAGACGGTGGCATCGCCTACGTGCACGGCAGCGGCGCATTCCTTCAGTTCGTGCGTACGCACGCGGAACCCCGGGTTGTCCCCGTGGGTCCGCCGTCGGACTGGAAATACGAAGAAGACCCGCCCCCTGGGCTGGAGCCCATGTACCTGCCACGCGAAGTAACCTATGGCGTGATCGAGTGGGGGAGCGATCGTGTCATGGTGCTCAGCCGGGAGATCAACTCTCCAGAGGCGCGTACGACGCTCACCTTGATCGACAATGGTGGGGCAGTCGTCGCGGAGGGGATCTTCGCTGGCTTAGGTGAGGTCCTGTCACTGGATGCCGGAGCCGATCCCAGCACCGTGTTCCTTACGTTCCTCAACCCACCGAAGGTCGTCAAGTACCAAGTGGATATTCGGTGGCCGTGAACGACCAACGATCGGGAGCAAGGCGCATTCGGTGGCGCATAGCCTCGCTTCTTGTTGCCTGTGCGCTTGGAGCGGCTGTTGGCAGGGGCGCTTTTACCGTCGCCGATGAGGCAGAAAAGGCTCTTATTGAGCGGGGCTCCGCATTACCGGATGTAGACCTGTTCGACATACGGGGGCAGCGCCAATCATTGGGTGTCGTGGTGAAAAGAGAACGTCCCAACTTTCTGGTGGTCCTGTCAGCGCGCTGCCACACTTGTTTGGGCGAGCTCGCCTCGTGGCGAGACGAGGTACTCGCCAGACCGGCATTGCGGCCCGTCGTGGTAGTGGAAACGGAGGATCCGGGCTATCTGGCGTACGTGGATCGGTTGATCGGGCCACCGTACGGGATTTATCGGATCGATGCGTTCTCAATGGAGGAACTCGGTGCATTGGCCACTCCCGTCGCCTATCAGTTGGGGGGCGGCAGAGAGGTCATCGACGGGGCCATCGGAAGCGAGGCGGTGCTTGAGTTGCGAAGTGGTTGGGAACGGGCGAGGCGGTGATGAGGCAGGCTCGTGGGGTCACCGCTCTGTTCCTAGCCGCCATGTGGGCTTTTGCGGCCTGCGACTCGGAGGAGTCGCGTGGATATCAAGTATCGACTGGCTTCCCAGGCAGCTGGCACACCGTCACGGAGATCGGGGTGATGGAGGGGCCACCGGAGAGCGAAGTATTCGGTCAGATTCGGCATGCCGTCCTCATGGGTTCGGGCGGTATAACGGTGCTCGACGTTCAGTCGTCACGGGTAACAGGTTTCGACGGTGAGGGCCGACACACCTTTTCCTTTGGCCGCTCAGGTTCCGGGCCGGGGGAGTTGCTTGGCCCCACCGGGCTTCTCCGACTCGGAGACGACACGTTGGCGGTTGTCAGCCGATCGAGGCGGTTGATTCAGTACTTCGGACGGCTCAGTGCGGGTAGGTTCTCGGAGACTGAACGGTCTGTACTGCCGCTTTGGCCCAATGGTGCCTGTGTCATGAATGGCAGGATCTTCGTTCTGGGGAATCTGGAGGAATCTTCCGTGCATGAGGTGGACCGAGGTGGCTTGATCCGGCGGTCCTTTTCGGCTAGTGAACTCGGTGAATGGGCCGAAGTGGGCTCATCGAAAACGGTCACGTGGGCTTGGCGGGACGAAGCGGTTGCTGGGCGGCTGGTGTGTTCAAAGGACTCGCGGACGATCATCCACATCCCCAACAACTCGGGATGGGTGCGGGCCTATACGCTGGATGGCGAATTGGCTTGGCATGCTCCGCTCCGCGATTTCGCTAGGATATCCATCCTTCCGGCCGCTGGCGGCGGAGTAAAGTATGATCTCGATCCTACCCTCAACTTCGCACACCGTGTTACGGGTGCCGCTAGGGTCGAGCAGGGAGTCCTCGGTGTCTCAGTAGAGGTGCGCTTGCCCCGCGGCCAGGAGTCCAGCAACGAGGGGCTGCTCGTGCTACTGGATATCGAGACTGGTATCGAGATGCGACGTGAATCCTATGATGGTATCCCTTTGGACGGGTCTAGCCGCCGGACTGCGGTCACACACGACCTGCCTTTTCCCAGGGTAACGGTGCTGGCACCGCCGAACACATGATTGACCTTCCCGCAACAGTCTCATTTTGCTCCTCGTCCGGCGCGAGTGGGTAGTAGGGGTCCCTTGGTTCGGTAGGGTCGCTGGCCAAGGGGAGCGGACGAAAGGGAACTGCAATGAAGGGTACGAGACTTTTCGAGCAGCGCTGGTGTTGGAAGCACCTTGGGTTATGTGGAGAAGACCGAGTTCGACGAGGGGCAATCTGGGCGAGAAGCAGAATGGCGTGCGGCTCTCAATGCGAGCCCGTAATACGGCGATGTTGCATCGCTGGACGGAGGCGGATGGGTGAGGATCTTGAAGCAGGTGCTTGAGTTGGCCCCCCGGAGACGGTTTCCAACGGACAGGGATTCCCGCCAGACGATCCGGTTTTCCCGCTGTAACGGGACGATGGAGTCGGGTGTCATCCGACTGGCAAGAAACGCAGATCGTGCAGTCCTGGTTGACTTTACGTGACTTCTTGCCGGGATTCGGGCTTCCGGTACTCTGCCGGGCCGGCAAGGCGCTTGGAGGGGGGAATGGCGGGGGCGGGGGGACGGGAGGGGCGGAGTGGCGCGTCCATCATTCAAGATAGCGCGAAACGGGGGGTGGGGGGTCGGTCTTGACCGCCCTGCTGCCCTGGCCTCCAATTGACGGGCCGACTCGAGCCTG
>JAPPGI010000056.1 GCA_028874985.1 Gemmatimonadota bacterium
CTACTCTAATCATTTTACCCTCCCGCGTCTCCCCCCGCGTTGGCAGATAGGGTTTGCGAAGACCGTGGCGCTTTTTCCGCTGGATCTTGGACCCGGGATGACGGAAGACGAGGAGTGGGTGTCCTACGCCGTTCCAGAAGCGCTGAGGCTCGACCTACTGGCGGACGAGTTCTTCGTGCCGATCCCCTTCTATCGGTCCGACTTGAGGGAGCGGGGATTCGGGAACCTCAGTGCAACGCCACTGGCGCTGAAGCGCGAAATAGCACAGGGGTCGTTCGCGGGGTTCATGACGGTCGGCGAGATCGATCGGGTGGACGACCGCTTCCGCGTCACAGTCAGTGTCTACAGAGTGGGTAACGGATCGCTCGCAGGGGAGACCTCCCATGAAGGGACCGACCTGCTCGCACTCGTTGACGAGATGTCTGGCCCCGTGAAGAACGCATTGGAGATTCCCGCCCGCGACGGCACCGAGGACTTGCCCGTGCGCGGACGGCTCTCCGACAACCCCGCGGCGGTGGAGGCGTTCTTCCAAGGGTTCTACCGCTATCGGGCGCACCAGGATACCGAGGGAGCCACCGAATACCTGACCACCGCGACGACGCTCGATCCCAGCTTCACCATCGCCCAGTACACCCTGCACCTGGTCTTGCGAGGGTCCGCGCAAAGTGAGATCGTCGCCACGGCTCCGCTGGTGGCAGCCATGGAGCACCTCTACCGAGTACCGGAGCGCTCCAGCTTCGCGATCAAGGCGGAGTTCTACTTGGAGACTGGCGAGATGGACAAATGGCGGCGGGTGGTGGGGATGTGGGCTGGCCTGTACCCCAATGACCTGACCGCTCTACGCGCCTTGGCGGGGATACAAGTGGCGAACGGAAATTGGGAGGGTGTGCTGGAGACCCTTGCCACGATCCGGCTCCTGGATCCCCTAGACGGCCGACCGATCTTGAATATGGCCGGGGCACACGAGAATCTGGGCAACTATGACCAGTCTCTGGCCCTCCTGGCCGAGTACGTGGAGCGGTTCCCCGGAGACGTCTTGGGATACTACCGGCTGGCCGACTACCACCAGCGGCACGGCCGGTACGAAGACGTGCGCGAAGCGCTGGAGCGCGCGATCGCCTTGGAGCCTCTGGCACCGGAACCCGCGAGACGACTCGCGGACTTCGATCTGGACGTAGGACGATTGGAAGAGGCCCGTGCTGCGTACGAGCGTGCATTGCGGCAGGCCCGCACTCCGGCCCAGCGAGCCCAGGCGCTTTCGGGGCTCACTCACTATCACCATCGGCGTGGGGAGATGGCAGCGGCGATCCAGGGAATCGAGAGAAGGAAGGAGGAAACAGGTTTCCAGACGCCGCTCGGTATGGCGATCGGGGACATCTTTGTCTACCTGGACGCAGGCCGCACCGATGAGGCGGTCGCCCTCCTGGAGGAATTGCGGGCAGGGCTCCGGACTTCGTTGTCTCTCGCCGTCGCAAGTGTGGCCATTCACGTCGCCCTTGCGACGGAGGGCGTGGACGCCGCTCTCGAGGCACACCGAGAGGCGTCGGAAGCAGTGGAGGCGCGGGATATGCTGGGACTCAGGCCAACTCTCTTGGGGGACTTGGGGCTAATCCGGGAGCACGCAGGGGACCACGCAGAGGCGGCGGAGAGCTTCAGGGCAGCGATCACGCTGTCGCCGCTGTCGCCGGAGGCAAGATACCACCGTGGAGCGGGACGTGCGCTGCGCAGCGCCGGCCTCTTGGACGAGGCGGAAGCCGAGTTACGGGAAGCGCTGCGCCTGGTTCCGGCCGATCCGCGCTCGCACCTTGAGATGGCGTTGCTGATGGAGACGCGGGGGGAGATCGGGGCGGCTGTGGAGCACCTGACGAGTGCGCTTACCGTGTGGGAGCCCGCCGACGAGGACTTCGAGCCAGCGCAACGCGCAGGGACGAAGCTGGCGGAGTTGCGTCGCTAACAAACGACCACCGCAAGCACGCCGTCCAGTGAGCACGGGGGAGCGCGGCTTTCGCGGGAATCGAGGAGGCGCAGTACCACTTCCGTCGGTCCAATGAGCATGGTGTACTTCTTCACCGTACCTTCTTTCGATTGCAGAGGGCTGCTCAGGGTCTCGTGGTTGTTCTTCGTGGAGCCTGCGGGACCATCGCCGTTGGAAAGGGCCAGAGAATGTCACAGACTTCGCGCTTCCTCATCTTCGCCGCGTTCTCCAGCATCCCGCTTGCATGTGAGAGTCAGTCCACCGAGACGGCGAGCACGGGTTCCATCACCAGCGTCGATTCCGCGGGCGTGGAGATCGTCCGGCTTTCGGATGTCCATCTCCTCGACTTGCCCGAGGTGGAGCTGCGGCTGCTCCACACCACTACGGCGATTCCAGATCTCTTCTTCGAGGCGGTCATAGCCGCTACGTTCCTGCCGGATTCGTCGCTGGTCATCGCCGATCGCGGGCTGTTCGAACTCACCTTCCTCGAATCGGACGGGACGGTTCGCGCGCGCTCGGGTCAGCAAGGCGAGGGGCCTGGGGAGTACCGGGACATCACGCGAATCGCGGTCGGCCCGGACGGCGCGCCGTTCGTCTTTGATTGGCGTCAGCGCCGACTGACTTTTCTGGACTCGAAGGGCACGGTGACCGACATCATCCGCCTGGAGCAGGGGGCGGGACTCGGCGCGGCGGTCCCGCTGAGTCGGCTGGGGAGCGGAGAGGTGCTTGCGGCATTGGAGACGCGGCCGACCCTGCCCCCGGGAATCCAGCGGGGTCCGGTCTTCCTCGTGCTCGCAAACGACGCAGGGGAGATCGTCGATACGCTCGGCCGGTGGGCGGGCAAGGAACGCCATGTCGGCGACGTCTGGGACCCCGTCGGGTTCGGCCTCACCGCCCTCTTTACCGGACGCGGTGAACACGCGCTCGTCGGCACGAACGATTCGCTGAACCTCACACTCTACCGGGAAGCTACCCCGGTCACCCGGATTCGCGGCGGGTATTCGCCACGCATGGTCACGGCGGCGGAGAAGGAAGAGTGGACCGAGACCTTCCTGGGGATCTTCCCCGAGGAAGCTCGCGCCAACTGGCGTCGTAGGCTTGAGCAGTCGACGGTGCGGGACAGCTATCCGGCCTATGCGGCGATCAGTGTTGACGCCGACGGGAGGATCTGGATCGGCGACTACCCAAAGCTGGCCGACGAGACGCGGCGCTGGACGATTCTGGAGGGGGACGGAACGCCGGTCGGGACGCTCCGCCTCCCCGTGCTTCGACCCATCTGGCTAGAGGATACTGTCGCCGTGACGGGCCAGCCACACGAAATATTGGATGTGGCGCACGGACGGATCGCCGTGCTGAGGCGGGACGAGCTGGGCGTGGAGTTCGTGGAGGTGCATGAGGTGATGAGCAGCCCGTTACGGTGACGCTCGGCAGGGATCACGAAGCCGTCCGGCGTCAGCCGATGCCATTCCGGCTCCCGACCCCCCACGATTGCTCGACGGGGGCGTTATTACAAGCCAGTGGTGGCAGCATCCGCCGGGGCTGATACGTCCCTGGAACAACCTGGAACGTTCCGGAACAGTAGGCAATTCCCTACGGGTTGACTTGCTTGCAATCGGCTCTTCAGCGTTCGGGCATGGAGACGCCGAAGCAGTTGTTCAACGCACGGGTCCGCACTTCCCTCGGCCACCGCCACACCGTCCTCGAAGGCATTCGTGATGAGGTCGCCGATCCGAACCGTGCGGTCGGTTCAGCCTCGGAGCTCTCGACATGGACCGGGATCGGCCTCCCCTGCCTTCGGCTCCGAGGCTGGATTGAAACCCATGACGGATGAGACTCGTAGGATGCCGCCCTTCGGGTCACCGAAGGGTGAAGGGCGGCACGGCCAAGCATCGAAGCGAAACACCGGAGGAGTCGCGCGTAGTCAGTTTGATCCACCCCAAGGCGGAGCCGGTGTCCATGCCTAGCGCCATGGGCGCTGGCGAGATCGTTCGCCGCTCCGGCTTCCGGAGTACATGGACGGCCCGGCATCGTCGGCCTCCGTCCCGCCGCCGACCGAGCTTCGCGAGGTCCGTCTGAACGGGTTCCCCGGAGTGCCTGCGGTGGTGCCGTGCCACCGCATTGCCGACTGCCGACGACGAGTCTCGGACAAGTCGCCAACGGGGTTGTTGGACGCGGCTATGGCCGGGAAGCCAGCATACCCCGGGTATAACCCGGGGGCTGGCGAGGGACTCCGCCCCTTCGATCCCCAACTGGCCCGCGCTCCGGTGGATTGCGCGGGCGGGGGCGTCGCCCCCCTTCCCCCCGTGGCGGCGCAGCCCGATGGCTAGGCGCCGCCCGATCCTCGTCGCCGTCCGCCTCACGCCGGACGAGTCCGCCGACTGGCGGGCCAAGGCGAAGGCCGCCGGTGTGCCGCTCTCGGCGCTGATACGCCGGGCGATGGCGCGCACGCGGACCTGGACGGTCCCCGCCGCCGAGGTCGAGCGCGAGCGCACGCGGCAGGTGTCCCGGATCGGGAACAACCTCAACCAGATCGCCCGGTGGGCGAACACCCACAAGGGGGCGGTCGAGGCCGTCGAGGTGATCGGCCACCTCATCGCCATCAAGCGGGAGGTCG
>JAPPGI010000084.1 GCA_028874985.1 Gemmatimonadota bacterium
TCGAGGCCGTCTCCGGCAACTACCGCGAACCCGCCGTCCGCGCCAAGGCCGCCGCCGGGTTCGCCCTGCACGCCAGCGGACCCGCCGCGGCGGACCTGCTCAAGAGGCTCGGCTTGGGCGGCGACGGCGGCGCGTGGCTTGGGAAACCCGAGCGCGATCCGGCCACCGTCGAACTCTGACACTCAGGAGGACCCAACCCATGCAGCCCTGGAAGATCAGCGCCGGACTCACCGCCGCACTCGCGGGATCCGCCTTCCTCATCGCCGGATCCCATCTCGACTATCTCGCTCCGTTCTGGAGTGCCATCCTCGCCGACTACGGGCTTCGCCTCGCGCTGCACCTGTCGCTCGCGCTCGCAACCGTCGCGGCCGCCATCTACGGCGTCGCACGGGCCACCGGGCTCGCCGACCTCGGCAGCCGGGTCGATCTCGCTGAGCGGTCCGTCCGGCGCGGCGAAGGGGACCCCGGCCTCTCCGACTCGCTCCGCCGCGACGACGAAGGAGATTGGAAATGACCCGGAAGACCGCGCGGAGGACCCAGCCCGCATCCGTCGAAGGGCTGCCCGCCGACTGGCGCAAGCAGGCCAAGGCGCTCCGCCGCTACGGGGGCGAGACGCCGGCCGTCGCGCTCGACCGCTGCGCCGACGACCTCGAAGCCACGCTCGTCGAACGGGACGAGACCACGTTCTCGCTCGTCGAGGCCGCCCGCGAGAGCGGATACTCCGCCGACCACCTCGGACGCCTCGTGCGCGACGGCAAGATCCCCAACGCCGGACGGCCCGGCGCGCCCAGGATCGCCCGCAGGGATCTGCCCCGAAAGGCACACGCGCCGACCGAGCCGCCACTGGCGGAGAAACACCGGCGCGGCGATGTTTCAAACGCGCAGATCGTGCAGTCCATCATCCAGAGAGGAATCGAATGATGGCACGCACGAAACGTGACCGGCGCGCGTACAGCGCCGGCGAATGGGGCCGCAACCGGGTCAGGGTGTTCCCGGACCCGAAAACCGGCCTCTTCCAGGTGGAGTGGCGGGAGAACGGGCGCAGGCTCACCCGGTCCCTGAAGCACCGGGACTGGAGGCGCGCGAAGAGGCAGGCGGATCAGTTCGCCGCCGGGTTCATCGACGCGCCGGGCGGCAAGGCCGAAGCCGAACCCGAGCCGCTCACCCTGGAGCGGCTTTTTGACATCTACGGCGAAGAAGTGACGCCCACCAAGGCGAAAACGTCTCGGCTGCACGACAGGACTGCCACGAAGATGTTCCTCGGATTCCTCGGCAGGCAACGGAGGCCCGAGACTCTCTCCCAGCGCGACTGGGATCGGTTCATCCGGGAGCGCGTGGCGGGCAGGGTCGGTCCAAGCGGGAATCCGGTGTCGAACCGGATGATCGAGCGGGACCTCAAGTTCCTCCTCGCGGTACTCAACTGGGCTGCCAAGTCCAGAGACGAGCATGGGCGGCTGCTTCTGAAGGCGAATCCCCTGAGAGGCCTCAGGACGCCCAGGCAGAAGAACCCAACGCGAATCGTCTTGGCCGAGGAGGAGTACCAAGCCCTGCTTGACGTGTCCCGGCAGGTCGGCTGGCGGTTCCGCGTCGCGCTCGTGCTCGCGCACGAGACCGGCCACCGCATCGGGGCCATCCGCAAGCTCAGGTGGTCTGATATCGACTTCGAGCGCGGGACCATCCGCTGGCGCGCCGAGCACGAGAAGACCGGTTACGAACACCGGACACCAGCGACCGCCGAGGCGCTTGCCGCCTTGGAGGAGTCGCGCGGCAAGGAACTCGGGGGCGCGGACGCCCCGGTGCTGCCCGCGCCCAGGAACCCGTCGAAATGCGCCAACAGCGAGCGGACGCACCTCTGGTGGAAGAAGGC
Source organism: Gemmatimonadota bacterium (assembly GCA_028874985.1). Classification (GTDB taxonomy): domain Bacteria; phylum Gemmatimonadota; class Gemmatimonadetes; order Longimicrobiales; family Gaopeijiaceae; genus Bin94. Next base: position 1,868 of record JAPPGI010000084.1, read on the forward strand.
CGAGAGGCTCGCGGGTCTGGAGCCGAAGCCCGGCAGGGGCTGGCACTCCCTGAGACGGAAGTTTGCCTCCGACCTCATGGACCAGCCACTCAAGGTGCTCTGCGAACTCGGCGGCTGGAGGGAAACCAAGACCGTCCTTCAGTGTTACCAGAGGGCGGACGAGGCGCAGTTGAGAAACGCTCTGGAGAACCGCCGCAGAGTGCACGGCTGAGCCGTTCAGCGGGAGTCAAACGGAGGGAATCCGATCATGGATGCCCGTAAGTTCAACCACCCCAACCAGATGTAGACCTCGGGTCTTCTGCCGCTCGGGCCGATCCTGCCCGCGCGCCGCGCCCGGATGAACCGGTCCCAGTCCCTCCGCGACAGCGTCTCTGGCTTCCGGTCTCGACCGAAGAACCGCAGAAACATCTTCGTCGCGGCCCGATCGGACCTCTGAGAAGTCTCCGCCTTCGTGGGCGTCACCTCCTCACCGTAGATGTCAAGAAGCGTTCCCAGCGCGAGCGGCTCGGGCTCGGCGTCGTTCCGACCGTTCAGCCCCAGCCCCGCAAGGCCAGCGGCAGCCTCGTCGGCCTGCCTCTTGGCCCGCGACCAGTCGCGGTGTTTGAGCGACCGGGTGAGCCTGCGCCCGTTCTCGCGCCACTCGATCTGGTACAAGCCGGTCTTGGGATCCGGGAACACCCGGACCCGGTTCCGGCCCCACTCGCCGGCGCCGTACGAGCGCCGACTTCGTTTCGTGCGTGCCATCGTTCGATTCCTCTCGATTCGATGGACTGCACGATCCGCCTGCCCGGAAGCTCGCGGAGAGAGTGCGCCCGCGCCAGACTCACGGCTCCCGTCTGCGAACGCGACCATCAGCGGCTCGGTCCGGCATCGCGGTCCGGCCCGCGCTTAGGCGGCCTTATCACCAGCCGCGGCCGCGCGGTCTCGCGGCGGCGGATGTCCCGTAGTACTCGGCCAAGCGTGTCACTTGCCCGTCGAGCCGCTCGATTTGCCGCTGCAAGGCTTCGTTCTCCTCGCTCAGCCGCTCGACGCGCCGCCGCAAGGCTTCGACCTGCTCGGATTGCCGCCGCCGTTCCGTCCCGGACTGCGCGGACAACGTCTTCAAGGCCTCCGTCAACTGCCTCTCCAATTCGGTCATGCAGCCTCCTCACCTTCTCGACAGCTCGACGTAGGGCCGCCCGTCCACGGTGAAGGCCGTCAGGACCGGCGTGCCGCGCGGCAGCGTCACGTACCGCACCCCGTTGACTTCCCGCAGCCCCACGCCCCAGGTCGTCTCCTCGATCTCGGCGATCATCTCGCGCCCTCCCTCGATCTCGATGTTCGCCAGTTCGATGTCCTCGACCCGGTCCTGAACGCTCCTCGCCAACCACTGCATCGTCGCCCAGCCTCCGGCGAAGATGCCGAGCCAGAGCGCCATGCCGACGATCAGCGGCCGGAGCCACGCCTTGACCAGCAACTCGCGCATCTTCCCGACCGCCTCCGCCGTATCGCGTTCGATGGAACGCAGCGCGCGCCTCGCGACGCGCCGCGAGTTCTCGCCAAGCCGCTTCAGCTCGCTCGCGGTCAACTCCTCGATCTCCCTGCGTTCGGTCTCCAGCCGTCTCCCGAGCCGGTCGGTCAAATCGTTCGCGGTCGAAGTTCTCTCCATACAGTTCTCCTTTCAGCCGCCAGCGATCTCCGCTCGCGGGGTCCAGCGCGGTGATGTAGTCCATGCCTTTGCGCGGCACTTCGAGGCCAGCCTCCCGCAGCGCCTCGACGACCTCGTGGCGATTCCGCACGGTCCCGTGCTCGACACGCTGGAGCAGGTAGTCCCGGATCAAGTCGCGGGGTGAGGATTCGAGCCGGAGGCCCGCCCGCAGCCGGGACGCCTCGATGTAGGCGCGGTGGCCCGGTTGCTGCACTCTGGCCCGCGCCGGATCGTCCGGGCGAGCCCAGCCGTGTTCGTGGTTGAAGGCGTCCCGGAGCGGCCCGAATGTCTTCTCCCAGCCCGGAGGCGCGATGTTGAGGCTGCGTCCGGTCTCCAAGTCGCATCGCGCCGAGAGGACGTGGACATGGGCGCCGCCGCCCTCCTCCCGGTGCAGCACGGCCGTCCATGCGTAGCGGTCGAAGTCCAGCCCCGCCCAGGCCGTCTTCTCGAAGGCGTCCACGACCGCCTCGATCTGCTTGTCGGTCGGTTGGTCCTCCGGCGCCCACGCGATCACGCCGGACGTGTACCTGTGCTCGAAGGGAAGCGCATCGGCCACGGCGGCCACCTGGTGGGGATCTCCCCTGAGCACCTCGACGCCTTCGCGCGGCTTCCCGGCCGCGTCAAGCTCGCCGAGGAGGTACTTGGCCGCCTTGCGGGCCGATCCGGTTCCGTGCGCCAGGAACTTAAGGTGCATCCGCGTCCGGGTCTTCGGCGGGCTCCAAGGCGCTGAGCGCCCGCCTGATGGCGATCAGGTGGCCGATCACCTCGACGGCCTCGATGCCCTCCTTGTGGGCATTCGCCCAGCGGATCGCCAGAGGCCTGAATCACGGCAGGAAATCGTCTAAAGTATTACAGGACTGCACGATCTGCGTTTCCTGCTGTTGTACTGGACCCTTCTGGACCGTCCCGCGAGAGCGGGAAAAACGGTGATTATGCCCTTGCGTCAAGGGGATCATGGGGTTACCTTTCATTATGGGAG
>JAPPGI010000003.1 GCA_028874985.1 Gemmatimonadota bacterium
TGGCGTTGCAAGTGCCTCGATTCCCGCGAATCAGCCATTATTCGAGGTCCCCTAGTGTCATGTCACAGTGATATGTCGTAAGACGGTGCGGCGGGTGCTGAGAAAGCGCCATCAAACCGTGGCGGCGCGTCGGCTGACTGCTGGTCCACGAGGGGCGGACTCGGATGGCGTTGGACCGTGACGGCAAGGCCGCGTTCTTCACGCGGGCGGGTCAGGTGCTCGGGAGCGCGCCGCCGTTGCCGGAGGTCACCCGGCAGCTGCCGGAGCCCCCGCCCCCGCCCCCCGACCGCCTGTCCAACGGCGCCCCCCGCTTCGTCGACTCGGCGGTCCCGCTGTCGCTGGAGCTCGAGGCGCTGGAGGCGGTGGCGTGATCAGGCGCCCGCCCGTCGCCGCGGCGAAACCCGGGACGCGAGCATGTCGGAACGGGACAGGCCACCGGCGGGTGCAAAAAGCAACGCCATCAAACCGTGGCGGCGCGTCGGCTGCGTGACCCCGCCGCGGCGCAACGCCGACTTCCGCCTGGCAGGCGCCTGGCAGTTCACCAGACGACGCACGCATCAAGCTCTAACGCCTCTATCCGACGTGTGACGTCAAGTGACCGTCCGATCCGACGCTGAAGATGACGACGTGTCTGGACACCGCTCAGCCACCAAACCCCTTGGTCTCGTGCCATTCGCCCAGTCGGAAGCCAAACGCATCAAGGGCCCTGCGGACGAGTTGGGGATCCGACTCCCCAACCACCTTTGTACCGCTCTCAGTACGCCGCACCAACAGGATCGCCTCGGGCAGGTCAAGCACATCCAGCAATTGCGGCGAATGGGTCGTGATGACGATCTGTGCCCCGTGCTCTTCCCGCAGGATATGCTCGGTGAACGCCGAGAGCGCACCCGGATGGATGTAGTTCTCCGGTTCCTCAACGCCTATGAGCGTGCGCGTCGTCCCCAATAGCGCCGTCGTGATGGCCAGCATCCGCAGGGTGCCGCTCGATCCCCCGGCTTGGTGGATTCGGTACTTCAGCCCCGTTTCATTGAACAGCAGAGCCACCCGACCGCCGTCATCGAAAGTGCGGAACGTGATCTCTTCGGGAACCCCCAGGATGTCACGCGTGGCGGAGTGTATGCGCTCGAACCGCTCGCGGTCGGTCCGCTTCAGGGTGTGGAGGCGAGCGGCCAGGTTCTGACCGTAACCCGCCAAGGCGGACGAATCGCTTTCCGCCGATGCTCGGCGCAGCGCTCCTGGATTGGGATCGAAGAACCCCCAACCCCTTACGAAATCCGCCACGGCGCGAGCAGGGAACGACGCGTCCGCAGCGGCGGCTGCCAATGCGCTCCCTTCGGGGCGCTCTCTGAGTTGAACTTTCCCCTTGCTCCCCGACCACCACCAGCCCAAGCCGTCCTCGGTCCTCTTTAGCAGCTGCCGAGGGGGCTGGCCTTCGCGCAGAAGGGACACCTCTTCCCGAACCGCGAAATCGAACTCCCGTCTCGAAAGGCGGACCGACCACTCGAACGCTCGGTCGCCATCCCGGAAAGTCGTGACGAGATGCACTACCCTCGCCTCCGACGCCTTGCAGGCCAGATGGACAAAGCCGCCGCGTGACGTGACCGCGAATTGGAAATCCCGCCGGATCGCATCGCGGAGGAAGCGCAGGGCATCCATGACATTGCTCTTGCCCGACGCGTTGGTGCCGATCAGAACATTGAGCCGACCCAGCGAGACGTCCTCGTTCTGAACACTCAGGTAGTTCCGGAGCTTCAGGGACACGACTCGCAAGGTGGGTGATTACCTCCGGAATGGACCGATTCCGTGGACTGAAGGGTGTCCGGCACCGACGCTGGACGGCCCCACCAGCCTAGGTGGACGGTTGGTGTCAACCATCGTTAACGAAGCCCCATCAACCCGGTCAACCGCTAGTCTTTCCTCCCGTATTGGCATGGTCGAGAGAGCGCCGCAGCGCCGGGAAAGGACCCCCTGCTGGAGCCGATCTGGAATGAGTGATGTCCCACGGCGGCCCTCATGCGGCGACTTCGACCGCGAACGACTTGAGCAGTCTTGCAGCGGCAAATCGAGCGGCTAACCGTCCTCCCCCGACCGGTGGCGACGGATGAATCGCCTCGCACTCTTCGGCACCAGGAGGTTGTCCGCGATCTCCGCGATCTCCTCCGCCTCGCGCCACGCCCGCTCCAGAACCCACAGTTCGCCCTCGACGGCCCGCCGCTCCCGCTCTTCGTGGAGCGCCATCTCCAGCGCAAGCCGCGTCGACTTCGGCATCTTCGCCACGTAGCCGGGCTCGCCGCGCCAGCCGCCGTGGAATCGACTGTCCGCAGCGACGTTCTGCAGGAAGCGCTCGGGATGGCCGGAGGCTTCGAGTGTGTCAACCGCCCGCCGCACATTGGCCGGATCGCCGCCCATGGCGTTCACCTTGGGAACGATGGCGGAGGCCAGACGGCGTGCCTCCTCGCCGGTATACCAGGTCGTCTTCCTGCCGAACCCCAGCTTCGTGTCCCTCGTCACGCCGAGTTCGAATCCGTAGGAGTCGTCGGCGGGCCGAACGCGGGTGCGCCCCACTTCCTGACCCTCGAGCTTCAGCACGTCTCCCGCATCCGGACGCACCTTCACCGACCGGTTGCGCACGAGGTTCCACACGGTGCCGACCTGGCTGCCGAGGACGCCGGCCCCGAAGCCCACGGCGGCCCCCGCCACCATGACGCCCGTGGCCGCCGCCAGCACTCCGGCCCCGTACATGATTGCGCGGCGTCTCCGCCGCCCGAACCGGTCGCCGTACCGCCAGGCCGCGAACTCGTGCCGCAACGGTTCGCCGATTCGGACCAGCACCAGTCCTTCCGGGTGCCGCGCCAACCCGATGTTCTCGCTGGAAACCCGGATCCGGGTCCCGCGAAACAACCGCTCGCAGTCCTCGACGGCCTCCCAGCGCTCCTCGAGCGGCGTCAGGTTCCAGCGCTCGCACTTCAGGCACACCACCCAGAGCCGCCCCCTGGCACCGTCGAAGGCCAGACGCCGCCCGATAGGGAACGATTCGAGCACCTGGTTGGTCCCCAGGGCCTTCTGGCAGAACATGCAGGTGGTGTACATGGGTGTCGGGCGTGCTCAGCTCACTGGCAGTCAGTGGAAAAGCCCCGCGAGCACCGAGAGCGGCGAGGCGCCGGGGCTGGCAAAGGCAAGACTGCGGATTCACGGCCGCCCCGTCAACGTCGGGCTCGGCGCCTGAAACCCGCGCGCGACGCAAGCGAGGAGACCATGTCTCCAAGTCCATGACCAGCCTACTGTCGTGTCACATGTGATATGTCGTAAGACGGTGCGGCGGGTGCTGAGAAAGCGCCATCAAACCGTGGCGGCGCGTCGGCTGGGTGATCCCGCCGTGGCGCAATGCCGACTTCGCGGCCGGGATGGAGCGGGTGCTCGACTGACATGACGCCAGGCAGGGAGCGGAGTCGATCGAGCCGTGGCGTCCCAATCAGGCATGCGGCTGCCCCTTGATTTGCCGCGGCGGCGGGCGGGCGGTTTGACCGCGGGTCCGGGCAGTCCCGGCATCGCGATTCCCCAACCGCCGGTTCCCGGATTCACGCGCCCTTTCCCACAGGACCGTCCCGAATCACCGGTTCGCGGTCCCGTCCGAGCCTGAGTGTCCCAAATCGTCTGATCACAGGCCCATTTGACCATGTACGGTTTCGGATTCGCGCTCTCGCGGCGCCCGGGACCGCTTCCACGATGCCCCCCGGGGGCCGCTGGAAGGCCCAGGGGCGCGTCCGATGGCCTCGTGACCCGTTTGCGTCGCCTCCACCTCCGGTTTTCGTCGCCCGAGCCGTCCTGAGAGGCCGAAATCACCCCGCGTATATTGTAGCGGGCGTGCACGCCGCGCCCTCCGAAAACCCTTTGCCACACCTGTATTTCAGGAGATTTCACCATGTCCGACGACCTCTTCGAACTCGGCGAACGCATCGCCGATCTCGCCGCCCGCATCAACATCGCCACCTTCGACATGCTCACCCTCGTCGCCGACTTCGACCGGCGCGAAGGCTGGGCCGACAGCTTCGCCTCCTGCGCCGAGTGGCTCGCCTGGCGCACCGGGCGGACGCTGGCCGCCGCGCGGGAGAACGTGCGGGTCGCTCATGCGCTCGAGGAACTCCCCCTGACGGCGAGCGCCATGAAGGGCGGCCAGCTCTCCTACACCAAGGTCCGCACCATGACCCGGGTCGCCACGCCCGAGACCGAGGCCACGCTGCTCGAGTACGCGCAGTCCACCTCCGCCGCGCGGCTGGAATGGCTGGCGCGGGGGTGGAAGAGGCTGTCGCGGGACGGCGAACTCGCGGCCGAGGAGGTCCGCCACCGCAGCCGCACCTTCTCGGTGGCGATCGACGCCGACGGGATGTACGTGGTGCGGGGGCGGCTGGAGCCGGAGGTGGGCGCCGTGCTGATGCGCGCGATCGAGGCGGCGGGCGACGCGCTGTACCGGGGGG
>JAPPGI010000146.1 GCA_028874985.1 Gemmatimonadota bacterium
GAGTGTGCCATTTTCAATGCCCGAAAGTGTGCCGTTTTCGATGCCCATTGACAGCGTCTCCGCTTGGACGAGCAGCTCCAGCGCCGCCTGATAGTGTTCGCCGTTCCTGCCGGCCGACTTCAGGTATCGGCTCGCTGACTCCCGCGCCCTATCGTCCAGATGAGCCTTCAGTGCCACCTCGGCATCTCTGAACCACAAATCCGGCGGTATGTCCAGCGAGTTCGCCCTCAGCAGCGCGACAATCCGATCGAGATTTCCCAAGGCTCCGATCAGGTCGTTGTCCAGCACCTGCTGGTCGGCGACCAGCCGAAGACGGTCCGCTTCGATTGCAGGTGGCAGTTCCTGAGCCGTCACCGTGGATGCTACGGTCGCTAGGGCAAGCGCTGGCATCCGCAACCACTTGACGGGCCAAACACTCGAAAAGGCGAGTCTGCCGATCCCTGCAACGCTTAGCACCCGTTCCCTTCTTGTCGGCGCATCCCGATTCCATAGCTGGCAACACGATCCCGATTGCCGTCCGCGTAGCCGCAGCCGATTTCGCGCGTTCACGGAAGTGGTACGTACGGGGTCGGAGTCCAGGGGGGTGGCGGTGGGGAGCTAAGCGCGGGTTAGCGTTCCGAACAGGCTTAGGGTACCGCAAAGTGGGGACGAGGCGGACTCCTGCAGCCGCGCCGTAGCACCGGAAAACGTGAGCGTCGCGCTAGTCGTGGTCCAGGTTCCGCAGTTCGGATCACTCGTGCTCCCGGAGAAACCGCCCGCCGTTGCCGTGAAGAACCCGGTTTCGTTGATAGTGCCAGTGATTGCCGGAAGCTGGGTGGTTTCGCCCAGGAACGTTATCGAGCCGGTGATCGTCAGCTGTTCGTCAGACTGCGCGACGACCATGTTCATCGACCCGTCCAAGCTCCCCCCGCCGGACAGAGATGCCGTCACGGTTCCAGTATAGGTGCCCGCCACGTCTGGAAACGAGGGTCCGGTTGAGTCGCACGCTACGGCCAACAGGATCAACCAACCGGGTGCCGTTCTACTTGTGACGTTCCCTACCAGTTTGGATGCCACGGTTCGATTTCCTTTCCGATTCGTATTTTCGGGGGATGCCGCCCGTTTCCGGGGGGCTCTAGAGAGAATATACCTAACGTGTCCATCGTCGCAACCACGCGTTGAACTCATCAAGAATCTTGGCCTCAAGGACGCCCATGGGTGCGCTGTAGGGAGCCTCTATATGACGTTTATATGTCCATCGTGTGCAGATATCATGTTCTTATCGTGACGAGAGAGCCGGGGAAGGATGGACCGTGGACAGACATGCCACGCGACGGGGCTCCCGCGCGCTCGCCGGCGTCTGGCTACGGCGCCATCTCGGCCTCAACGGCTCCGGAGCCCTCCCCCCGACTTCGTCACCTTCGGCCTCGCATCGGAAGAACACGCAGCACCAGTTGCGCGGCCCCATCGGGCTCCGGTTCTTCGAACACCTGCTGCTGCTGTCTCGCGGCACCCGGAAGACGTTCTGGACTTGGCGGGCTCGCACGCGCTCGCTCGGTTGCTTGCCAACGGTCCCGTGCCGGCCCCTGCTGGGCACGCCGAAGAGTCATCGGAGGGCGCCCTCAGGCGGCCTTCTTCCTCGCGCGGGAGAAGGAGAGTGGCGTAGGTGGGCGATACCGTTAGCGGGTGATCGTCATCGGGCTTACCGCAACCGCCCCGCCTCGGGGAACCGCCCGTTCCAGCGCCATCCACAGTCCGCTATGTTGGGATACTTCGGCACCGGAAAACCGCTTCGGCACATGTCGGGGCGGATGGTTGCCCGTGCGAAGCCGAAGTCCCGCCATTTGACACGGCTCTCACCGCTGTTACGATACGGTGGAACCACACATGGCTTGGATGAAAGAAACGCAGATCGTGCAGTCCCGTAAGACTTTAGATGATTTCGTGCCATGATTCACACCATTGGAACTCTGCCAGCCCGGCGCCTCGCCACGCTCGGTGCTCGAGCGGCTTTATCCACGGACTGCTAGCCATGCGCGACCGGTTCGGGTCCGCCCTTCCCTTCCCCGACTACCTCGACACCGTCCGGAAGAACGAGGCCCTCTGGCGAGGCGTCTACGAGCGGGTGCGCCTTCCCGGCGACGCGGTCGACGAAGCCCGGAGGCTGCCGGGCAACTGGAGCCTGCTCGCGCTGAGCGAAGACTGGTGCGGCGACGCCGTGAACATCCTCCCGGTCGTGGCCCGCTTCGCCGAGGCGCTCCCGAACGTCGACCTGCGCGTGCTGTCCCGCGACGAGAACCCGGACATCATGGACGCGCACCTCACGGACGGCCGGAGCCGCTCGATCCCGGTGGTCATCCTCTACGACGGGGACTTCCGGGAGCGGGGCTGGTGGGGCCCCAGGCCCGGCCGGCTTCAGAAGTGGGTGATGGAGGAGGGCATGAAGATGGAACCCGGACCCCGTTACGCCGAAACGCGCAGGTTCTACGCGCGCGACAGGGGAAGGGCGATCGTCGCCGAAGTGCTCGACCTGATACGATCCGCCGCCACCGACCCGGCGACCCCCGACTGAACCGGTGGCCGCGACGCCCCGCCGCCGTGTCATGGCGCGGCCGGAGTCCCATTCAGTCTCTGTCCAGTCGCAGCACCTGGGGGTGCTCCACGTCCAGTTCGTCCCGCCGGACACCCAGCACCACGTCCATTCCGATCTCCATCACGCGAAAGTCCAGGGGGAACTGCACACCTCCCAGCCAGGTCCCGTCGCCGGCCAGAACCTGCCAGGTCTCCGGCACCTGCTGCTCGCTGCGGCCGCGAAACGGTCGCAACCAGACGGCACCGGACGGGTCCGGAAGGAGACCATCGTACGCGGGACGCGTGGACGGAGCCGGGATATCGGCGACGGTGCGCTCCCACCAGGCCGGAGGATCGTCGCCCAGCATCGCGCTCCGCTCCTCGTCAATCGATTCCGGGCTGAGTGCGAGGGGGAAGCCGGGAATTCGCAGAATGCGAACCAGCTCACCGGCCGCCGTGCGTTCCTCCACCTCCATCGAACCCGCGTGCCCCAGGTAGATTCGGCCACCGTGCGTAGCGATGTGGGAGCGCCGGCCGAAGAGGGTGCCGGTCTGACCCGCCCGCGGTCCGGACACGACGACGTGCTGCTCCTCGCCCGCGGTCCGGCCGATGCTGTCCGCGCCGGCGTCGTTCGGATCGAGCCGCCAGAGTACGGTCGGCACCCGCACCAGCCCACCCGCCTCGAGGATCTCCAGCGACATCATCTCGGTTTCCACGACCAGGGTCCCGTCGTCGAGGGCGTGGGCGGCCAGCGCGAAGGGGGGAAGCGGGAGGTACCGGGCGAAAGTGAGGTCGGCGGCGAACACGGCGAGCCGGTCGGAATGGTCGAGCGCGATCAGGGTGTCGCCCCGACCGCGCGTCAGCCCGACGATCAGATCGAACTCCCCGGGTCCGTCTCCCCTGCCACCCGCGGAACCCCGGAACTCACCGGCCGCGGAATAGAGCCTGATTTCCTCGGAACCGCCGTCCGCGACCGCAACCGAGCCGTCGGAGATCCCGACCATTCCCCGCACAGCGTGGAACAGGTGTTTCTCCCCCGACCCGCTCAGGGCCAGATCCACCAGCGGCTCCGGGTCGACGGTCCATCCCCGCGCGTCCCCCCAGAGCGGCCGTCGTGCTTCGACGACCTCCACGCCCGCACTGTCCCGGCGGGCCGCCAGGGACGGGTCGCCTACCGTGTCGCCGCACCCGGGTGCCGACGCCAGGCACGCCGCGGCGACCAGCGGCAGGCGGTAAGGTATCCTTGTCATCAGTCTGTCCGGAGGTTGGCGGTGGAGCGGCCGGATGCCCCAACGTGCCCCCCGCGGACGCATTGCGCCAGCGCCCCCTCTGCAGACCTGACCGCCCGCGGACAAACCTCCCACGGAATTCAAGCGGGTTCCCCAGGGACTCCCGACTTACCTTGGGAGGGAGCAGTTCGCGGCGGCCGGGCTTCCGGCTCCGGCAACGGACGGGGAAACCGGGGAGGTCGGGAAGGGGTAGGGTCTGCGCGCCGACATCCCATCGGCCCGGATCGGACGGAACCTGAAAGACGGGAAGGGACCCACAGGTGGAAATCGCTCTCCTGACATCGGCCTTCGTCATGTCCGTCGTGAGCGGGCTGATCCCGCTCGTCAACGCCGAAGTTCTGGTGGCGGGGGCCGCCGTGGCCGTGTCGCCGGGCTACGTGATCCCGGTCATCGCCGTCTGTTCGCTGGGCCAGATGGTGGCCAAGGTCGGGCTCTACGCAGGCGCGCGCTGGCTCCCGGAACGACTGCCGGCAAAGGCCAGGAAGCGTCTGGACCGAGCATCCGAGAAGATGAAACGGCTCGAGGAGGCCGGGTTCACCCTGGTACTCGTCAGCGGCATCGTGGGGATCCCGCCCTTCTACCTGATCACACTGGCGGCCGGGGCATTGCGGATGAACCTCGCCTGGTTCATCGTGGTGGGGCTGGTGGGCAGGGTCGTGCGCTTCGCCGTGATCGCCTACTCGGCGGTGGCGGCCGGCGGCGCCATCGAGGGTGTGATATGAGCACCGCCGACAGAGGGAAGCCGACGGGAACCATGCCTTTGAAGCGCGGGCGCGCCAAGCTTGAGTGACCACCCCAAGGTCACGATCCTCGTCGATTCCGCGGCCGTCTGGAGGGCGGTCAGGTCCGATCTGGCCGAGGCCCGTGAGTACGGGTATGTCCAGACCTACTCGTTCGAGGGCGACCGGGCGGGAACAGCCCTCTCGGAGGCGCTGCTGGCGGCGCGGGCTCCGGACCTGAGGCTGCTCATCGACTCCTACGCCCGCGTGAACCACAGCGACCGCTGGATCGCGGCGCCGCGCAACCTCTTCGACCGTGCGCTCCGTGACGAGGTACGCAACACGCGGCGCCTCGTCCGCACCCTGCGCGCCGCAGGGGTCGGAGTCCTCTTCGGGCGCCCCTTCGGTTTCCTGGGACGCAACGCCCTGCGGCGAGACCACAAGAAGCTCGTCCTCTTCGACGACCGCGTGGCCTACGTGGGCGGGATCAACTTCTCGGAGCACAACTTCGAGTGGCACGACCTGATGGTCCGTATCGAGCACGGCCAAGTGACGCGCTTCCTGCGCAAGGACTTCCGGAGCTCGTGGGAAGGGAGGTCGCGAATGGACTCGAGGTCCTTTTCCGGGCTCGGGCTCGGTATCCACCTGCTGCCCGGCAGGGGCAACCGCGAAGCTTTCGACGGCCTTCTCGCAAACATCGACCGCGCCGAGCACTCCATTCACGTGATCAGTCCCTACGTGGGCCCGCCCTTCACGCGGCATCTTGCGGCCGCGGCGGATCGGGGCGTCGAGGTTCACGTCGTCACGCCGCTCCACAACAACCTGGCCTACCTTCAGAAGTACCTGCTCGCGGAGGCCGCGCGCTCCCGCTTCCACGTCTGGCTCTACCGGGACCGCATGATCCACATGAAGTGCATGCTGATCGACGACTCCACGCTCGTCATCGGTTCCTCGAACTTCGACCCGATCGGCTACCACGGCTTTCTGGCGGAGGTCGTCGCGGTCTTCCGGTCGCCCGCGGTCATCGGGGCCTTCCGCCGCCAGGTGCTGGAGCCGGACCTGGCGGCCTCGGAGCACGTCGGGGCTTCCGAGCACACCCCCGACCCCTGGGGCAAGGTGATCGGCACGGCCGCGATCGGCGCGGCCACCCTCCTGGGCCGGGCGCTCAATCCACCCGCCGGGCGAGGTCCGCGTGGCCGTTGAGCGACACACCGGCTCCCGGGCCCGCGCCATCGGCCTCTGGCTCGGTCCCGCCGCCTTCCTGCTCCTCATGGTCTTCCCGGTCGATCCCGGCAACCCCACCGCCAGCCACCTCGCCGCGGTGGCGCTTCTCATGGCGGTCTGGTGGGTCACCGACGCGATCCCCCTCTTCGCCACCGCCCTTCTCCCGCTCGTCCTCTACCCGCTCCTGGGCATCATGGCGGGTCGCGAGACCGCGCCCATCTACTTCAACAGCACCATCGTGCTCTTCCTCGGCGGGTTCATGATCGCGCTGACCATGGAGAAGTGGAAGCTGCACCGGCGCATCGCGCTGGGCATCATCCACGCGGTCGGCGGCGGGCCGGCGCGCATCGTGCTGGGGTTCATGATCGCGGCCGCCTTCCTGTCGATGTGGATCTCGAACACGGCCACCGCGGTGATGATGGTCCCGATCGGGCTGGCCATCGTGCTGCAGATCGAGAGCGAGGCCGGGAAGGAGGGGGCGCGCCACTTCTCGGTGGGGCTCATGCTGGGGATCGCCTACGGATGCACCGTCGGGGGGCTCACGACCCTCGTGGGCACGCCCCCCAACCTCTCCTTCGTGCGCATCTTCGAGATTCTCTTCCCCGAAGCGCCGCACATCGCCTTCGGGCAGTGGCTTGTCATGGCGCTGCCGGTGGGGGCGATCATGCTGGTCGCCGCCTGGCTGCTGATCACGCGCGTCTTCCACCGCGTTCCGGACGAGCTGGCGGTCGACCAGGACGTGGTGACCACCGAACGGGCGCGCCTCGGCGCCGTCTCGTTCGAGGAGCGCGCCGTGCTGGGGGTCTTCGTCGCCACGGCGCTGCTGTGGGTCTTCCGGGTGGACCTCCGAGGTCTTCTACGACGCCTTCGGCCCGACCGTCCGGTTCTCGGCCTTCGGAGGATCCAAGGTGGACGCGCTTGACATCGAGTACGAGGAGGTGTACCGGGGAACGGCCGCTCTCAAGTTCACGATACCGGCACCGACGGATCCCTCGGGCGGCTACGCGGGCGGCGTCTTCTACGCCGGGATGCCGCGGGACCTCAGGGGATTCAACGCGCTCACATTCTGGGCGAGGGCCAGCACCGCAGCCACCCTGAACACGGTCGGAATCGGCAACGACAACACGGGAACCTCCCTCTACCCCGCCACCATGGAGGGTCTTCCCCTCTCCACCCGCTGGACCAAATACGCGGTCCCCATACCCCTTCCCTCCAAGCTGCACAGGGAACCCGGACTCTTTCTGATGGCCGAGGGTTCCGAGTACTCGGTGGGCTATGAACTGTACTTCGACGACGTGCAGTTCGAGCAGCTGGGCACGATCATCAACCCGCGTCCGGCCATTCCTTCGCAGACCGTCTACACCGAGGTCGGCGGTACGCTGGCGGTCGGGGGGACCCGGGTGACCTTCGACGTCGATGGCAGGGACCATACCGTTCTGGCGTCCCCTCGCTACTTCGACTTCGGCTCTTCGGATCCGGCGGTGGCCCTGGTGGGTCCCACCGGAGACATCTCGCTGGTGGGTACCGGAAAGGCGGTCATCACCGCCAAGCTGGGTGAGAAGGCCGCGAGCGGAGGCGTCAACGTCACCGTAGTGGCCCCGCCCGCGGAGGCGCCCCCGGACCCGATAGTCCCGGCCGAAGACGTGATCTCGCTCTTCAGCGGCGTCTACGACGACGTCCATGTCGATACCTGGTCGGCCGAGTGGGACCAGGCCGACGTCCATGACGTTGAGATCGCGGGCAACGCGGCCAAGAGGTACTCGAACCTCGTCTTCGCGGGCATCGAATTCACCTCGCAGCCCGTCGACGCCGGGAGCATGACCGACCTGCACCTGGACCTGTGGACGAACGACGCGTCGGCCTTCCGCATCAAGCTGGTGGACTTCGGGGCCAACGGGGTCTTCGGAGGCGGGGACGACACCGAACACGAGATCACGCTCAGCGGGACCTCGACGCCTTCGATCCAGACCGGCGTGTGGAACGTCCTGGACATCCCGCTGGACAACTTCGCGGGGCTGGCCGGCAAGGGGAACCTGGCGCAGCTGATCATCTCGGGGGCGAGTCCGATCGTCTACCTCGACAATATCTTCTTCCTGACGACAGGGCCCAGGGAGCCCGAGGAGCCGGCACCGGCCCCAACCCATCCCGCCCACCGCGTCACCTCGCTCTTCAGCGACGTCTACGAGGACGTCCACGTGGACACCTGGTCGGCCCCGTGGGACCAGGCGGACGTGGCCGATGTGGCGATCCGGGGAGACGCGATGAAGAAGTACACCGGCCTCGTCTTCGCCGGCATCGAGTTCACCTCCCAGACCATCGACGCCAGCGGCAGGTCCCACTTCCACATGGACATCTGGACACCGGACGACACCGACGCGCCCGCCGCCTTCCGGGTCAAGCTGGTCGACTTCGGGGCCGACGGCGGCTTCGGGGGCGGAGACGACAGCGAACACGAGCTGGCCTTCACCGCGGACACCGACCCCGCCCTCGCCACCGCCGAGTGGGTGGCGCTGGACATTCCCTTCTCCGCCTTCGAGAACCTCGCCGCGCGGGATCACCTGGCCCAGGTGATCATCTCGGGCGACCCCAACACGGTGTTTGTCGACAACGTCCACCTGTACACGGTCGGCGAACCCTCGGAGCCCGCGCCCGAGCCGGAACACGACGCCGAAGACGTCATCTCGCTCTTCAGCGACGCCTACGACGACGTCACGGTGGACACCTGGTCGGCACCCTGGGACCAGGCGGACGTCGAGGACGTGGAGATCAAGGGGGACGCGGTGAAGAAGTACACGAACCTGGTCTTCGCGGGCATCGAGTTCACATCCGAGCCCATCGACGCCACGGACATGACCCACTTCCGCTTCGACTTCTGGACCCCGGACCCCACCGCCGACCCCGCCGCCTTCCGGGTCAAGCTGGTCGACTTCGGGGCCGACGGCAGCTTCGGCGGAGGCGACGACAGCGAACACGAGATCACGCTGACGGCGAATTCGGACCCGGGCCTAGAGACGGGCAAGTGGGTCGGCTTCGACATTCCGCTGTCCGAGTTTCCGGGGCTCAAGGAGAAGGAACACCTCGCCCAGCTGATCATTTCCGGGGATCCGAACACGGTGTTCCTGGACAACATCTACCTGCGCAGGTAGCGCGGGCGCCGGTGCTTCGCGGGGAGGCCGCCGGTTCGCGAGAGCGATGACGAACTCCAGACCAGCGAAGCGGCCCGGGCCGGTCGCCCTGCCGGACGGAGGGCTGGCCAACGAGGTGCTGGAGTTCGTCTGGAGGCGGAGGGCGGTCTCCCGCGCCGACATCGCCCGCCGCACGGGGCGTTCCCGTTCCACGATCTCCGAGGTGGTGGCCCGGCTGCTCCCGACCGGCCTGATCGAGGAGGTGGGAAGCGGGGAGAGTCGTGGGGGTAGGAGGCCCATCCTGATAGGGTTCCGGGACGGTGCCGGGAGCATTCTCGGGATGGACATTGGTGCCGCGCACGTTTCGGTGGCGTTGACCGATCTGCGGGGCCGCATACTCGCGTGGCGGCAGAGGGATCACCCGGTGCAGAGCGACCCGAAGGGTACGGCCGCGCTCGCCATGGAGTTGGGCGAGGCGTGCCTCGCCACGCCGGGCGCCGGGCCGACCGGGGCGATGGGCATCGGCGTCGCGGTGCCGAGCCCCGTCGACCCCGGGTCACCGCACCGCATTCTGGAACGCATTCTCCCCGCGTGGCACGACTTCGACCTCCTGGGCGCGCTGCGCAGCCGTTTCGGGGTGCCCGTCTTCGTCGACAACGACGCCAACCTGGGGGCGCTCGCCGAGCACCACTGGGGCAAGGCGGTGGGGATCGACGACTTCGCCTACCTGAAGGTGGCGACCGGGATCGGCGCGGGGCTGATGATCGGCGGCGAGATCTACCGGGGGGCCACCGGGGTGGCGGGCGAGATCGGCCATGTGGCCATCGACCCGAGGGGGCCGCGGTGCGTCTGCGGCAACCGCGGGTGCCTGGCGACCTTCGTGGGGACGCGGGCGCTGGTGGACCGGACCCGGTCGCTGCTCCCCGACTTTCCCGGGAGCGTGCTGGCGGGCTCCGTCCCCGACATTCGGGCGCTCGAGGACGCGGCGCTGGCCGACGACCCCCTCGCGCTCAAGGTGGTGGGCGAGGCCGCCCGGAACCTCGGCATCGTGATCGCCGGCGTCCTGAACCTCATGAACCCCGGCTCGGTCATCCTGGGCGGAAGCCTGGCGCGCCTGGGCGACCGCCTGATCGCACCGCTGAGCGGGGCGGTGGCCGGCCGCACCCTGGTCGCCTCGGCCGCCGCTTCCGAGATCCGCACGAGCGAACTCGGCCCCCGCGCGACCGCCCTGGGCGCCGCCACGCACGTGCTGGTGGCAGCCCTCGCCGACCCCACGCTCTTTCCCGGAGTGAAGGCGCGATGACCCGTCCCGCAGGAATCCCCACCCGCCGGCCGGCCCTCCCGATCCTCCTCCTCCCCCTCCTCCCCACCGGATGCGGCGGCGACCCCGAACCCACCTGGACCATGGTCTGGAGCGACGAGTTCGAGGGTCCCGCCGGGCAGCTCCCCGGCGCGGCCAACTGGGCCTTCGACATCGGCACGGACTGGGGCAACGCGCAGCTGGAGTACGACACCGACCGCCCCGAGAACGTCTCGCTCGACGGCAACGGCAACCTGGCCATCACGGCGCGCGAGGAGTCGTACATGGGTAGCGACTACACCTCCGGCCGCATCAAGACCCTGGGCCTCTTCGAGCATGCCTACGGGCGCTTCGAGGCTCGCATCAGGCTGCCCGCCGGCCAGGGGATCTGGCCCGCCTTCTGGATGCTGGGCAACGACTTCCCGACAGCGGGCTGGCCCGAGTGCGGCGAGATCGACGTCATGGAGTACCGCGGCCAGGAGCCGAGCGTCGTGATCGGCACCGTGCACGGACCGGGCTACTCCGGAGGCGCGGGGGTCACCGGCCGTTACACTCTCCCGGGCGCCCGCTTCGACACGGACTTCCACGTCTTCGCGATCGAGTGGACCGAAGACGGGATCAGGTGGTTCGTCGACGGGGACCACTACCACAGCGTGGACCCCGGCAATACCGGCGGCGGCAAGTGGGTCTTCGACCACCCGTTCTTCATCCTGCTCAACGTCGCCGTGGGCGGCCACTTCGTGGGTCCCCCCGACGCTTCGACGAACTTCCCGCAGTCGATGCTCGTGGACTGGGTGCGGGTCTACCGGCGCGAGTGATCCCGTGAGCCGGCGGACCGCCCCCGAAGACCGCGTATCCTTCCCTCACAAGGTCGTCTACGGGATCGGCGGATTCGTAAACAACCTGCTGGCGCAGGGCATCGGCAACATGATGATCGTGCTGAACCTGGCGCTGGGCATGGACTTCCGGGCCGTCGGACTTCTCGGCAGCCTGCCCCGCGCCTTCGACGCGATCACCGATCCCCTGGTCGGCTTCGCCTCCGACAAGACGAAGTCGCGCTGGGGGCGCCGCAGACCCTTCCTGTTCGTCGGCGCGATCGCCGCGGGCGTCGTCTTCGCGCTGCTGTGGCGGATGCCCGCACCGACCCAGTTCCGGCTCAAGCTGGTCGACTACGGGGCCGACGGCGTCTACAGCGGCGAAGAGACCGGCGAGCCGGCCGGGCTGCTCGAGTCGGTCGGGAGCATGCTCAAGGGGGTCGTCACGGTCGACGTGACGGACGATGTCGAGGACGAGGTCACCATTCTCCCGCCGACGCTGGTGACGGGGGCCTGGGTGGGCGTGGACGTGCCGCTCACGGACTTCGACCGGCTCGCCACCCGCGAGCACCTCGCGCAGATCCTCATCTCCGGCGACCTGAGCGAGGTCTACGTCGACAACGTCTATCTGTACCGCTCGGACGACACGGCGCGGGCGGAACCCACCGGTCGGGACGTCGAGGGACCTACCGCGCCGGGTGCGGCCGCGCCGGGCCCCACGGTGCCGGCCAAGGACGTGATCTCGTTCCTGGGCGACTCGTACGAGAACGTCCCGGTGCAGTTCTGGTCGACCGCCTGGGACAGGGCCGAAGTGGCGGACGGGCGCGCCGGGGGCGGCACGGTCAAGCACTACACCGACATGCGCTTCGCCGCCATCGACTTCGGCGAGACCCCGGTCGACGCCCGCCGGATGACGCACGTCCACATGGACATCTGGACCCCGGAGCCCACCGGCGAGGGCTGGGGCCAGCGGTCGTACTTCTGGTACTTCCTGATCGGGTCGCTGGTCTTCTTCCTCGCCTACACCGTCTTCGCGACCCCCTGGGTGGCGCTCGGGTACGAGCTGACACCCGACTACAACGAGCGCACCCGCCTGATGGGCGTGCAGAACTTCGTCGCGAACATCGCCTTCATCGTCGGCCCCTGGTTCCTGGTGATCATGACCAACCCGGAGTGGTTCAGGAACCAGATGGCGGGGGCCAGGTTCCTGGCGCTGGCGATCTGCGTCACGACGATCGCGCTGGGCGTGCTGCCCGCGATCCTCCTGCGCGAGCGGGTGCCGACGGGGGCCGGCGACAGCGACGGCGGCAGCTTCGGGGAAAGCGTGATGGAGTTCCTGCGGGGTCTCCGGCAGACGATCAGGACCGGCCCCTTCCTGGTCCTGTGCATCGCGACCTTCCTGATCTTCAACAGCTTCATCATGATCTCGAACTTCCAGTTCTGGGTCTTCGCCTACTACGTCGCGGGCGGGAACGTGGCCGAAGGGGCGGGACTCGCCGGGCTGGTCGGCACGCTGGGAATCTTCGTCACCCTGCTCGTGATCGTGATCGTGACCTGGCTGGGCACGAGGATCGGGAAGAAGAACGCCTTCTTCGTGGCGACGGGCATCTCGATGTTCGGGTACGCGCTCAAGTGGTTCTGCTACACCCCCGAACACCCCATGCTGGCGCTGCTCCCGGCGCCGTTCCTGGCCTTCGGGCTGGGCGGGCTCTTCACGCTGATGGGCTCCATGATCGCGGACGTGGTCGACCTGGACGAGCTGAGCACCGGAGAGAGGCGCGAGGGGATGTTCGGGTCGATCTTCTGGTGGGTGGTGAAGGTGGGCCAGAGCGCCGCGATCCTCGCGGGCGGGTTCCTGCTCCACTCGACCGGGCTGGATCCGGCACTGGGGGCCAACCAGCCCGACGGGACGATCTTCCGGCTGCGCTTCTACGACGCGTTCGTGCCGCTGATCGCGTCGGCGGTCGCGATCTTCGCGATCCGGCTGTACCCGATCACCGAGACGAGGGCGCTCCGGGTGCGGGAGGAGCTGGAGCGGCGGAGGGGGGTGGGGGCGGGGTAGGGGGGGCCCCTACGAACCCGCCGTCGCCATCAGGTGATCCACATGGTGGTCCTCGGTGCAGTTCGCGGCCGAAGTCTCCAGCTGGATCGTGATGTGCCTGATCTCGAACTCCTCGTAGGCGATGCGGCGGATGCGGTCCAGCATCGTCTCGAAGTCCTCGCCGTGATCGGGGTCCACGATCACATGCGCGGTGAGCGCTTCGTATCCGGGAGTCAGCGTCCAGACGTGGATGTCGTGAATGACGGTCACGCCGGGCAGCTCCTCGATCCGGCTGCACAGGCGATACACGTCGATGTGGGCGGGGACGCCCTCCAGAAGCACATGGATCACCTTCCCCAGCAACCGCCAGGTGCTCAGCAGGATCAGGACGGCCACCACCGCACCGGAGACGGGGTCGGCGATGTCCCAGTCGTAGGCCCACACGAGCACCGCGGAGACGACGACCGCGATGGAGCCCAGCAGATCGGCGATCACGTGACGGTAGGCCGCCTCGACGTTGACGCTGTGCCTGGCGGAGGCGTGCAGCATCCACGCGACCAGGGCGTTGATCGCGAACCCGACGGCGCCGATGACCAGCATCAACCGGCCCTCGACCTCGTGATGGTGATGACCGCCGATGTCGCCCGCGATCCGGTCGTACGCCTCCAGCAGGACGAGCGCCGAGATGACCCACAGCGTCAGGGCGTTCGCGAGGGCCGCCAGGATCTCGGCGCGGTGGTAGCCGAAGGTGCGCTCTGCGGTGGCCGAGCGGGCGGCGAAGTGCACGGCGAACAGCGCCAGGCCGATCGCGGCCGCGTCGGTGAACATGTGCCCCGCGTGGGCCAGCAGCGAGAGGCTTCCGGCGAGGACGCCGCCCACGATGTCGACGACCATGTACGCCAGCTTCATGCACATGGCGATCGTCAGGGCACGGATGCTCGCGCCGCGAAGCTCGTCCATGGTGTCGTGCCGGTGGGCGTGATCGTGATGGCCGCCGGGGCCGTGGCCGCGGGGTTTCGCAGACATGGATTTCGTCCTCGGTCAGGGTTCCACCGGGCTGGCCCGGCTTCCAATGCGCTGCCCGACAACGGCTTGCGGAGCGGGGCGGCCGTTGCGCCGGCACGGGGATGGCGCCCGCCGAAAGTGAGTGCCTCCGCGCCCGAATGTCCATAGTGCGACGATGGTGCGACGATAGTTGCCGGATGGGGCGCCGAGTTCGGGCCAATTCCGGCCAATTCGGGCTTAATCCGGCCAATTCGGGCCAATTCCGGCCAATTCGGGCTTATTCGGGGCTTATTCCCCGGCTGGGTATTCCCCGGTCCCTGGAAGTTCGTCCCCCTCAATGCAGCCCGGATCGAGTGGCCGTCCCGCGCCGTTGCCCGAACCTCCGGAACCGTGCAACTTGAGGCGGCAACCCCCTGGAGCCTGAACACCGCGGCGGTAGAGGCGTACGCCCGAATTCACCACCATGACCTACGAGAAGATCAACGAATGGGCGCGGGCCGGCGAATCGGAGCAAATGGAATTCAAGGCTACGACCGGACAGCGCCGCGAAGCCGCCCAGACAGTGTGCGCCATGCTAAACCGTCATGGCGGCCACGTGATCTTTGGCGTAGAGAACGGCGGACGCGTGGTGGGGCAGCAGATCGGCCAAGACACCCTCCGAGACATCCAACACGAACTCGGCAAGATCGATCCACCGGTCTATCCGTCAGTTTCGAAGATCGAAGTCGGACCGGACCGCGGCGTGGTGGTCGTATCCGTCCCGGGTGGGCCGAACAAGCCGTACAGCTATCGTGGCATACCGTACCAGCGAGTCGGCGATACCACCGTCGAGATGGCCGGAGGCGAGTATCAGCACATTCTCGTGGAGCGGCTTCATGCCCAGACGCGGTGGGAGAATCAAACTGCGGACGGCTGGAGTGCGGCGGACCTCGATCATGGTCAGATCGTCCTGACGGTCGAGGAGGCGATTCGGCGCGGTCGCATGGAGGATCCCGGGACGCGAGCCCCCCTGGAACTGCTCCGCGGCCTCAATCTCCTCCTTCACGACGGAAGCCTGACCCGCGCCGCCGCCGTTCTCTTCGGCATTTCGGCTCGCCTCGAGGTGGAATACAGCCAGTGTCTGCTGCGCGTTGCCCGGTTTCGAGGCAACACGCGGACGGAGTTTCTGGACAATCGGCAGTTTCACGGACACGCCTTCGAGCTCCTTCGCCTCGGAAGCAGGTTCCTGAGGGAGAGCCTCCCGGTCGCCGGACGTGTCCTCCCCGGCGTCTTCGCGCGAGTGGACGAGCCGATGTACCCGGTCGAATCGCTGCGCGAGGCATTAGCCAACGCGATCTGTCATCGGGACTACAGTATCGGGGGCGGGTCGATCGCAATCGGCGTCTACGATGACCGACTTGAGATCACGTCCTCGGGCACGCTCAATTTCGGTCTCACTCCGGACGCGCTGTTCGAACCCCACGAGTCCCTTCCGTGGAATCCCCTGATCGCCGGAGTCTTCTATCGTCGCGGCATCATCGAGAGGTGGGGAAGGGGTACGATCAGGATGGCCGAGCTGGCCGACAAGGCGGGCCTCCCGAGACCCGAGATCGAAGATGCGGGGGGAGGCGTTACCGTGCGTTTCAGGCCAGGCGGCTATGTCCCGCCACGCGTGGTGGCACGAAGCGTGTCAGAGCGGCAACGCGCCATCCTCTCCCTCCTGAACGAGGCTTCGGACGGGCTGGCTCTGCGAGAAATCGTAGGGCTGCTGGGGAATGGGGACGAGGAGCGGCGACGGGTCAGGGGGGATCTGGCGCACTTGCGGGCGCTGGGTCTTGCGGTGACTCGTGGCCATGGGCGGGGAGCGCGGTGGTGGCGGCGGTGATCCGAAATGTCACCAGCTTCCCCTCCCACAGCCTGCGCACGAATGTCTCCGCGGGCAGCACTTCGATCCCGTCCGGCGTCCGGCGCGGGCGCGGCTCGAGGCAGACAACCACGCGCCGGCCGGGATCGTGTTCCAGCGCCAGGCTCCGCAAACCCTTGAGGTGGTGGCGACCGACGGTCTCGCTCGCCTTCGCCTCCACGGCCAGGGCCATGTCGCCCAGCACGAAATCGACCTCGACTCCGCTGGGAAGCCGCCAGTGCGTGAGCTCGGCGTCCAGGTCCGTGTACGCCACGAAGGCGGCAAGTTCGTGGTGCACCCAGTTTTCGAAGGCCTTGCCGTACAGCTCGGAGCCCCGATGCACGGTTCCACGGCGGGCCAACCGGTTGACGACGCCCACGTCGGCGAAGTAGAACTTGGGTGCGCCGATCAGCCGGCGCTTGCGGCGCTTGCGCCAAGCCGGGAGCCAGCGTCCGAGAAGGGTGTCCTCGAGAATCCCGAAATAGCCCTTCACGGTGGGGCTCGACACACCGCATTCACGCGCGATGTTCGAGAAGTTCACCGGCTCCGTGTCGCTTTGCGCCGCTACGTCCAGGAAACGGGAGAAGGCGGGCAGACTGCGGACCATCCCCTCCGCCGCGACTTCCTCCCTGAGGTAGTCCGCAATGTACGCGTCGAGCAGTTGCCGGTGGCGCGCTGCCTGGTGGATGCGCGGCAGGTACCCCCGGTTCAGCAGCCGGTCGAGGTCGAGGCCGCTGCCGATTTCGGCCGCCGTCAGACCGCGCAGCTCATAGCGGAGGGCCCGCCCGCCGAGCAGGTTCGCGGCGCCTCGCCTGACCTTCCTCGCGCTGGAACCGCAAAGCGCGAAGTGGAAGCTCCGGTTCTCCATGAGCCAGTGCACCTCGTTCAGGAGCGCCGGCACCTTCTGCACCTCGTCGATGACGACCTGACGCTCCGGATCCGGCCTGGCCGTTTCCAGTTCCATGCGGAGGAGCTCCGGGCGGGTCGCGTAGCGCCTGAACTCGTCGCTCTTGAGCAGGTCGATCCAACGGCCGCGGGGATAGTGCCGGCGCAGCAGGGTGGACTTGCCCGCCTGGCGCGGTCCCCACAGGAAGAAGGTCTCGCTCCCCGACCGTGGGAGAATGAGGTTGCGATTGAACATGTAACTCAGTTTATCATGATGACATAAAACACGCCAGCAATCTGGCGAGGTCGCGCCGACCATGGTGGCGACGGGAGCTACCCGCTGCGGGGTGGGGTGGAGGCGGTGAGTCCGGGGGGGACTTGCGGGGAGTTGGCGCCGTGACGACCGGTGTTGGGACCGGGCGCGAGCGACAATCTCCCGCGCCGTGTCCTGAGGGGCAGGATTCCGCCGCAATTTCATTGCAGTTATTTGCCATATCACACAAATTACCGCATGAGATTCTCGGAACTGCTCCAGGCCGTCGAGGACGAACCCGTCTTCGAGACGGGGTTTCTGGTCGTCGGCCGACCGCCGGAGCCGGGTCTTCCGGCACAGCTTAGCCGATGGTGCGCGTCCGGTAGGCTGCTGCGGCTGCGACGCGGCCTCTTCGCGCTCGCGCCGCCGTACCGCAAGGTGATTCCCCACCCGTTCCTCGTGGCGAACCGGCTGGTGCCGGGATCGTATGTGAGCGGCCTGTCGGCGCTTGCGTTCGGGCACGCCATCCCCGAGTTCGTCCCCGAAGTCACGAGCGTCGGGGCCGGACGCGCCCACGTTCGCCGGACCCCGATCGGCAGGTACTCCTTTCGCAACCTGGCGCCCGCGCTGCGGCGCGGATACACGCTGCGGCGCCTCGGCGGCGGGCAGCGCGCGTTCGTCGCCTCGCCGGAGAAGGCTCTGCTCGACCTCGTCCACCTGCAGCCGGGGGGCGACGACCCCGACTGGATCGACGCGCTCCGGCTGAACGCCGAGGCGCTGTCGCCGGACCTACTGGAGGAGGCCGCCGCCGCGACCGGACGCCCGAAGCTCCGCCGGGCGGCGGCTCACGTGCGCGGCATGTCGGACGTCCCCCGACCGGCCTGCGAAGTCCTGTGAAGGAGCACGCCCGCACCCTCGTGCGCGGCCTTGATCCCCTGTCGGGCCGGAACGTCCTGAGGGAGTACCTCCAGGCCCGAGTCCTGGAGGGGCTGCAAAAGGCCGGAGCCATGTCGCCTCTCGCCTTCCACGGGGGCACGGCGCTGCGGTTCCTCTACGGGCTGCCCAGGTACTCGGAGGACCTCGACTTCGCCCTCGAGGGGTCCGCCGCGTCGTACGACCTGCGCGGATGGACGGCCCGCATCATCCGGCAATTCAGACGCGAGGGGTACGAGGTGGCGGGCTCCGTGCGGGACCGCGGGACCGTTCACGCCGGCTGGGTGAGGTTCCGGGGGCTGCTGCACGAAGCGGGGCTGTCTCCCCACCGGTCAGAGACCCTGGGCGTCAGGATCGATGTGGACACCGATCCGCCCGAGGGCGCCGTCACCGCCACGCGTCTCGTTCGACGGCACGTCTCGCTGCGGCTCCACCACCACGACCGCGCCTCGCTCCTGGCGGGGAAGCTGCACGCGGTCCTCAGCCGTCCATGGACGAAGGGCAGGGACATCTTCGATCTGGCGTGGTACCTGAGCGACGCGTCTTGGCCGGAGCCGAATCCGGAACTCCTGCGCGCCGCCCTCCGGCAGACCGGCGTCGACACCGGCCCGATCAGCGCCGAAGGATGGAGGCGGGTGGTCGCCGGGCGCGTGGCGGCCCTGTCGTGGGACGAGGTGTCGGCCGATGTGCGGCCGTTTCTGGGAGGCGCGGAGAGCCTGCCGGGGAGGGAGGAGGTGCTGGGCCTGCTGGAGCCCCTTCGGGCTTCGCGCTGACGGGAACCGGCCCGCGGACGCGAAGCCGACCCCATGTGCGCTTCGCGGAGGGACTCACCTCACTTCGCGTCGCACACGTAGTCGAACACCCTGACCGCGATCCTCCCGCAGGCGTCGGTCACCCGCCCCCAGTCCCGCCACCTGTCCGCCAGATCCCTGTACTCGGAGATATCCGGCCCGTCGAGATCATAGGGAAGCGGGTTGGCCAACTGAACCTGGAGTTGCTGGAGGGCGGACTCGCCACTCTCCTGGGGATACAGCCGGTCGAATGACCGCAGTGCTTCGCCGGTCGCCCCGGATCCCAGGAGGGTCGCCAGCGCCACGAAATCGAGGTAGTCCCTGGTGGCGTTGCGCTTGAGGATGAGGACGCCCTTGATGCGGAGGATCTCCGCCGCGGTCGGGATGGTCAGTGCCGCTCCCTCCACATCGAGCGTGGTCGTCTCCAGCGGTTCGGTGCGGATCAGTTGCCGTACCCCGGTCTGGATCCCATCCAGGCTTCCGAGGATCTGTACGGGCCGCGCCAACCGGGCCGTTTGCCAGCCGGCGACCGATTCCAGCTGCTCGAGCACCTCGTCGAAGCGCTTCCGGAGATCGGCAAGGACGTGATCGGCGTCCAGCGAGAAGCGGTGCTCCGCGTGGATGGCGGCTGCGGTCCCGCCGACGAGAACGGCGCCGGGTACGATCTGCTGGAGGCGCGCCGCCGAGGAGAGCAGGCGCTCCCACTCAGGAAGGTGCGCGGGACTGCCTGGCATACCACATCCAGAAGTGGTGGCGCTGCGCGCGCGGATCCGCCTCGTACGGGGTGCAGACCCGCTCGATCCTGTCCAGGACCGACGGATCTCGCCGGGCGGCTCGCCGCAGGTCGGCCCAATGCCGCCACTGTCCCCGAGCGATGATATCGTCGATCGCGGCCAGGGTCAGGCGGCTGTGGCTGAGGTGGCGGTGGCGCATGGTTCAGCCTTCTTCAGGCCACTGTGTGCCGTGGCGCCACCTGCGCAACGATCTCGCGGCCCGCCTCGATCTCGGCCCGGCGAAGCTCCAAGGTCTTCTGCAGGTTCAACCAGAGTTGCGGCGTCGTGCCGAAATACCGCGCCAGCCGCAACGCCGTATCGGCGGTCACGCCCCGCTCGCAGCGCAGCATCATCGTCACTCTGTTGACCGGCACGCCGAGCGCATCCGCCAACGCGCTGGCGGACAGTTGGAGCTCGTCGAGTTCCTCACGGAGGACTTCGCCCGGATGCACCGGCCTCGTGCCGTTCCTGGCGCTCATTCTCACGCTCCTTCAGTGGTAGTCCGATTCGAGAAGGCTTGAAACGGCGCTGCGTGCTGCCCCTCGAAGAAGCGTCGCGTCCTCCGATCCCTGAAGCTCCGTATCATGTGCTTCTACTGTACGGGGTGTTACGTCCCCCGTAAACCCGTCCGCAACCCCTACCGACGCGGGAATGCCGTTCTTGGGGGTCATCGGGAATCCGGCCACGGCCCGCTTTGACCATCAGGGCCAAAGTGGCTATTGTGCCTCCATGCGAGAAATCACTGCCAAGGAGGCCAAGAACCGGTTCGGCCAGCTCCTCCGGTCCGCCCAGCAGGGACCCGTGCGCGTCACCCGGAACGGCACGCCGGTGGGCGTGATGCTGTCGGTGGAGCAGTTCGAACGCCTGCGCGGAACCGCCTGGGACCGGTTGGCG
Organism: Gemmatimonadota bacterium; assembly: GCA_028874985.1. Lineage (GTDB taxonomy): Bacteria > Gemmatimonadota > Gemmatimonadetes > Longimicrobiales > Gaopeijiaceae > Bin94. Next base: position 20,480 of record JAPPGI010000146.1, read on the forward strand.
GCCGCGATGGACGCCATGAGCCGGGAGGCAGCCGACAACGGCCTGACGCCGGCGGCGTTGGAGTCCCTGCTCTCCGATGAGAGCTGACAGGGTCGTACTTGACACCAACGTTCTGATCAGCGCCGCCCTCACCCGGACCGGGCCACCTCGCAGGGTGGTCGATCTGGTCAGGGCGGGCAACGGGGTTCTCCTCTTCAGCGACGAGACGTTCGCCGAGCTTCGCGACAGGATCCTCGGTTCGAAGTTCGACCGCTACGTGGGTAGGGAATCCCGGGCAGCCTTAGTAGCGCTGCTGGCGGCGGTTGCGGAATGGGTGCCGATCGCCGGTGCCGGCCTCCGCTGCCGCGACCCCGCCGACGACAAGATCCTGGAGACGGCGCTCATGGGTCGCGCCGACCATCTGGTGACGGGAGAAGGCGACCTGCTCGTCATGTCGCCGTTCCATGGGATACCGATCATCACACCGGCCCGCTTTCTGGCGCTCCATAGGGCGAACGGGCGCGGCCGCAACTAGCCTTCAGGAGCGCGATACCGCCACCTGAGGCAGGACCTTACATTCGCCCATGCCCGACAACCACACCCGGCAGATCGTCAGCGCGACGTGGAGCTTGGCCCACCTGCTCCACGACGACGGCGCCTCCTGGTCGTGCACGGCGGTGACGAAGGCTACTCTCGGCGTGGTGGGATCGAAGCGATGACCCTCGAGGACATGTGCACGGAGGTGGCAACATGAAGCTGGAGCACCGGCGGCGCGGCGGCGTCCCCTTGATCACGCTTGCAGGCCTGGCGGCCGTCCTCCTGCTCATGAAAGAGAACGATCCTTCCGCAGCCCCGGCTCCCGCCGCTGCTGGATCGTCCGAAATACCCGACCTCTCCACGGCTCTGGAGATCCACGCCGTTGTGGAATGGAGAATCGCGGTGACGTGGAACCCGGAGTACGACTGGAATCGCGGTTCCGGCGTCGTCATCTCGGAGGACGGACGGCTGTTCGTATCTCAGTACCAGGACCGGAGTATTCTGGCTATCAACGCGAGCGGCGAGACCGTGCGCGAAATCGGGCGTGCGGGCGAAGGGCCGGGCGAATTCTCGTTCCTTTCTTCCATCGGCCTGCTGGGCGACACACTTGTTGCCAGCGATCGGAATCTGTGGCGTGTGAGCTTCTTCGACACCGCCGGGAAGTTGCTGGAAACGCGCCGGTGGTTCGCCGACATGACACCGCAGTACGGTCTCGAAGGTGGTTTGTCCTTGTTTCCGGCCCCGCCTACGGCTTTCCTGGGAAATGGGTTGGCTTTGGTGCTGCCCAACATGGCATTGCCCATGCTGGATCCTCAGAGCGCGGGCGTTCAATCCTCAGGCTTCCGTGTGCCGCTGCTGACGATCGACGACGAGGGACGGGTCCTGGACACCTTGGCTTGGGATGAGCACTACGGATCCATCCTGAGCATCGAAAGGGGCGGCCGCGTGTTTTCTGTCGGCGTTCCGTTCCAGCCACGGACCTTCACGCGAATCATGCCGAGCGGAGGCGGGGTCGTGATCGCGAAAGAAGGCGACCCCGCGGAACCAACCGTGTCCGTCGCACGCGTCGGTCCCTCGGGAGACACGCTCTTCGCGCGCTCTTACCGGTACGCGCCGGTGCCGTTGACGGACGATCTCGTGCAAGGCGCGTTGTTCCGCGCCCAGGTGCTCCCCCCCGGCATCGAGGACGCCCCCCCGGGGATCGCGTTCGAGGGAAGCCTGCGAGATTCGGGACTGCTGCCTGCCACGCTACCCGCGCTCACCGGCCTGGCGGTCGGTCAGGACGAGTCCATCTGGCTGCGCCGGGAAGAACCGGAGGGCGAAACCGTGGCCTGGACCGTGCTCGACGGAATGGGCAGGATGCGCGGCTTCGTCTCCCTTCCGGACGGGCAACGGGTGGTCGCGGCGCGCGGCGCCGTCATGGTCGCCGTCGAGGAAGACGAACTCGGGCGCGTCACGTTGGTACGCTACCTCGTGCCGGCCCCGGGCGGGTAGGAACGGCGCGCAACCCCCATCCGCAACCCATACCCACGCGCGAAGAGCACCTCGCCCGCATCCCCCACCCCCCCCGGCCACCCCATCGGCAACCGCCCCACGAAGTCGAAGTCCCCGAACAGCACGTCCGCCACCCCTCCCCCCTCCGACCCCGGCAGCCACGCGGCCACGAACCCCGCCGACGCGGCCAGCTCCTCATCCACCACCAGCGGCCGCCCCGAAACCAGCACCGCCACCACCGGAATCCCCCGCCCACTCAGCCCCCGAATCGCGCGCAGATCCTCCGGGTGCAGCACCGCCAGCTCCAACGTGTCCCCATACGGCTCCAGCACGCCCGGCCCCGCGGGCAAATGATTCGTCCCCGGCCGAACCGGACCCGCCTCGCGAATATCCCCCAGCCCTTCGGCATACGGACGCTCCCCGATCACCACAACCGCCGCATCGAAGTCCCCCTCTTCCTCGCCCATGCCCGGCGGCCCGCCAACACCCTCCCCACCACCACCCCCCACCCCCCCCAACACCGCCCCGGGCGCCACCGCCCTGATCCCCTCCCACACCGAAGTCCCCCCCTCGATCCGATCATTCCCCAACACCCCCTGCCACTCCACCGTGAACCCCCCGCACAACCGCCCCCGATCATCCACCCCCCACCCCGTCACCAGAATCCTCCCACCCTTGTCCAACGGCAGCACCCCACCCTCGTTCTTCAGCAGCACCAGCGACTTCCGCACCGCCTCCCGAGCCACCTCGCGGTGCGCCCGCGACCCAAAGCTGCTCCCATTGGCCCCCCGCCGCCCCCACGGCCGCCCCCGCTCGAACAGCCCGCACTCAAACTTCACCCGCAGAATCCGCCCAACCGCGTCGTCAATCCGCTCCACCGCCACATCCCCCCCCTCCACCCCCTCGCGCAACGCCCCGATGAACTCCATCCACCTCTCCGGCACCATCACCATGTCGATCCCAGCGTTCACCGCCATCGCCACCGCCTCGCCATGGTCCCCAGCCAGCGGTTCCACCCCATTCCAGTCCGAGACCACGAAACCGCGAAACCCCATCTCCCCCTTCAGCACGTCCCGGATCAGGTAGCGGTGCGCGTGGCACTTCTCCCCGTTCCAGGAGCTCAGCGACACCATGACGGTCAACGCCCCGGCCTCCAGCGCCGACACATACGGCGCGATGTGCACTCGCCTCAACTCCTCCTCGCTCACCACCGTGTCCCCCTGGTCCACGCCGTCCCGCGTCCCCCCGTCCCCCACCCAGTGCTTCGCGCAGGCCACCCCTCCCCCACCCTGCAACCCCCTCACAATCCTCCCCGCATACTCCCCCACCACCCCCGGATCCTCCGAGTAACTCTCATACGTCCGCCCCCAGCGCACATCCCGCGCCACCGCCAGCGTCGGCGCAAACGTCCAATCCACCCCCGCCGCCCGCACCTCCCGCGCCGTCACCCGCCCGATCCGCTCCACCAGCTCAGGATCCCCCGCCGCCCCCAGCCCGATGTTGTGCGGAAACACCGTCGCCCCCAGCACGTTCGCATTCCCGTGAATCGCGTCCACACCATAGAGGATCGGGATCGCCAGGTGGTCCTCATCCTCCTCCATCGAAGCCGTCCAGTACGCATCGTTCATCGCCACCCAGTCCGCCGGGCGGTTGTCCCCCGGACAGGACCCCCCACCGCTCAGCACCGACCCGATGTGGTGGCGCTTCACTTCCTCCGGGCTGACGTGGGTCCGCTCCGGCTGCGTCATCTGCCCGATCTTCTGGTCCAGGCTCATGCGGGCGAGAAGCTCCCGCACCCGCTCCTCGATGTCGGAAGCACGCCCCGCCACGGCCCGCCCCCCCGCTACATCCCGATGTGCAGGTACGTCCGGATCTCCCACTCGCGCCCGTTGTCCCCGTCCAGCTCCGGGTTGCACGACATCCTTCCGAACGCATCGGCGCTCATCCCGGGACAATAGCGCGGCGAATACTCGTCCAGCGTCCGCATCGTGGCCCGCACCCCGAACCGCGTCTGCGGCAGGTCGAACCACTCCGGCGGCCCCCGCGTGTACGAGATGTCGCCCGTGAGCTGCAGCGGGAAGGTGTGGTTGAAGTCGCGGTGGTAGTCGTACGGCCCCCAGTCGTTCAGACGCGCCATCGCCTGGAACTTCATCGAGCCGCCGATCACGCGCAGGTCCAGCCCCGACCGGCTCACCTCGCGCTCGTCGTCGCCGTTCGGCTCGCCCGTGCCGGTGAACACGTTCGCGATCCACCCCCCACCGCCCGGGCGCTTCGACACGATCCGCGCCTTCAGCTCCCACAGGTTCCGCGCCGGGGGCGCGCCGGGGAACGGGAAGGTGGAGCGTCCGTCGGCCTGGATGCCGATGCCGGCGTCCTGCGTGGTGGGGAAGTTGAAGTAGACGAACCCGAACGAGGCCGCGAAGCTCGCGTCCTCGCGCATGTCGCTGTCCCAGGTGTACATCCAGGTGGCGGGCGTGGGGTCGTAGGTGAAGAGGATCTCGGCGGCGCGGGTCTCGCGGTTGCCGCGCACGGCGAAGGGATCGTCGAGGATGTTGCGGGGGCGCCCCGGCTGCGGCGCGTCGGCGGGCACCGGTCCCACCAGGGGCTTCCGCCAGAGGAAGTTGGGCGCGACCTGCCAGTTGCCCGAGGTGACGGCGAAGCCGGTGAGGATGTTCCGCTGGTTGCCGCTGCCCGTGTCCTTGAGCGTCCAGCCGGTGAAGGTCTGGGTCTGCGTGAAGCCGCCGTCGGCGACAAGGCCCATGGCGGCGCCCTGCAGGTACCAGCTCAGGCGTCCCCGGGTAAAGGTGATCTTGCCCTTGGCGCCGTAGGCGTCGGACGACTTGACCACGTCGCCGAGCACCTCGGTGCCGCCCGCCGTTTCCCGCACGATCTGGAAGGGATCCCCCTCCTTGGTGCTCCCGGACCAGATGCCGCCCAGGTCCAGCGTGAGGTTGCCGCGCGACGCCGTCACGTGCAGCGTCGCCTTGCGTGTGGGCGGAAGGGGAATGGCGAAGGAGCTTGCCGCCTTGCCGGCCTCCGCCAGGTCCTTCTGGAAGATGCCCGTCGTCTCGAAGGGGCCCAGCCGTTTCCGGTACTTGACCAGCATGGCCGGGTTGGCCCCCCACCACAGCTCCGGACCGATCGCCAGCTTCCACCCGTTCAGTCCGCGCTTGCCGGTGAACTCCATCCCGACCGGCGCGATCCCGTTGTAGGTGTCCATGTTGGGCCCGTAGTTGGCCTCGGGGTACAGTCCGAAGAAGTCGCCCTCGTACCCCCAGTGGTAGTGGCCGGTGCGGTAGAAGCCCTCGAGGCTGAACCACTTGTCGTCCCAAGAGACGCTCGCGTTGTAGACCTTGAGCCGCTCGATGTCCCGGAGCGCCACGTCCCCGCCGTCGGTCCTGACGTTGCGCGGGCGGCCCCGGTTCTCGTAGAAGATCTCGTCGATCGGGTTCGTGGGCACGTCGCCCAGGAGGTTGACCGACATCTTCGCGATCATGTTCTGCACCGGGCGCGCCGTCAGGTCCGCGTAGAAGGACTGCATCTTGTCGAAGCCGCGGAAGCTCGGGTAGGAGGGGTTGCGGGGCGGCGCCTCGTCGGGGGTGCTGACCAGGGAGCCGCCGGTGCTGAAGGTCTCCAGCTCGATGCGCAGGCCGCTCAGGTGGACGCGGTCGCGGGCGCCGGCCAGCAGCGCGGCGCGGTCGCCCCGTGCCCGCAGCGCCATGTCGGCCGGCTGAATGGCGGCGAAGTGCTCCCGGATGGCGGCGAGGTCGGTGCCGGGCGCGTAGGGGTCGAGCGTGTAGGCCTCCTGGAGTGCGTACCAGGCGGCCCGCGGGTAGAGTTCGAAGAGGTTGTTGTGGTCGGTGGGACCCTTGGCGACGATCCCCCACCACTCCTCGTTCATGTTGTTGTCGCCCTCGACGAAGTCCTCGGGGTAGGCGTCGTTGGCCCAGGACGCGTTCGTATCCTGGATGTCCAGGCGGGACTCCTGGCCGAACTTCCACCAGCCGTCCGACCACTGGAAGGTGAGGCCCCCGATCGAGTTGCCCACGAGGCCCTTCCCCGCCGACTGCTCGTAGATCTCGCGCCACTGCCCGATCAGGTACTTCGCCTGGACGACCTGGTCCTCGCGCATGTTCCTGGCGTCCCACACGTCGGCGCCGAACTCGGTGAACATGACGGGGCGGTCGAGCTTCTCCCGCACCTCCCGGAAGAGCTGCCCGAAGGAGATGCCGCGGTAGACGTTGGTGCCGAAGACGTCCAGCTCGGGGACCTCCTCGGCGATGATGTCGATGTATTGGAGATCCCCGTTGGCCATCGCGACAGGGCGGGTGGGGTCGATCTCCTTGATGCGTTCGGCCACGTCGCCGAAGAGCGAGTACATGTGGCGCGCGCGCACCTCGCTGGCCTCGCCCTCGGGCAGGTCCTCGGTCTCGGCCGAGCTCCACACCAGCCCGTAGTTGTTCTCGTTGCCGAGCAGCCACATGAGCACGCCGGGCGTGTCCCTGAAGGCGTTCACCATGTCCTCGATCTCGGCCATCACCACCGCGCGGGCGCGGGGGTCGGAGTAGTCCGTGTTCGGGTGGAAGACGCCGCCCACCGTGACCCCGTAGCGGGCCAGCGCGTGGTTCAGGATCGTGTAGATGCCGTACTTCTCGTAGATGTGCCGCACCCACTTCGGCGTGATCCCCACGTAGGCGCGGATCGCGTTTCCGCCCATCGCCTTCAGCAGCGACATCTCGCGCTCGAGCGCCGCCTCGACGATGTGGTCGGGCTCGGTCCAGAAGCTGTACGAGTAGGTGGTGCCGATGGGGAAGTAGTCCCAGTTGACGCCGAGCACCATCATGTCCTCGCCGTCCACCCGGAGGCGCGTGCCGGAGTCGTCCTCGACGAGCTCGATGACGGGCATGCGTGGGGCGGCGGGCTGGGCTGCGGCGGGGGCGGGGGGGACGGCGGTGGCCGTCGCGAGGACCAGGAGGGATGCGAGAGCGGCGTGGGGGCGCCGGGCGGGGGACGAGGTGGGGGTGGGGAAGGGTGCCAGCGCGGGGGACGGCCCCGTGGCGGGGCGGCGGATCTGGTTGCGGATCTGGCTCATCGTGGCATCCCTCCGGACGGGGCCCAGGCTACTTTGTTCGGTTGCCGAACAAAGTGCGGGGGGTGGGGCGGCGTGTCAAGAAACCGCTGCAACTGCCCCTCCGTTCACCGACGGACAGTCCCAGCAGTCTTCGCTGTACCGAGCGCCATGCAATGAACTCGATGGACCGGCGTATGTGAACGCGACCGCGCATCAGCCGGCGGTGGCAACCCGGCGGGCTACCGAGCGGGACACGGGAAAGGAAACGGAGATGGAGACGACGATGTCGAGAGATGGTTCGATGAAATCTGCTCACACACTTCGAGGTTCGCTCGTATTGTTGGCGTTACCGGCGATTCTCGGCTGCCCGACGGACCTGGACCCCCCCCGTTCCCCCCTTTCCGGGACATGGACCGGGACCGCCGAAGCCTGGCCCTTCTTGATTGAGTGGGAGCTTCAGGAAAGTGAAGGTGTGATCGACGGTGACGGAACGCTCCCCAACGAAGCTCCCATGAACAGCCATGGGCTCGTAACCGGCTCCTACGCCCATCCCGATGTCAGGATGACGATGGAGGTGTGGGTCGATCCCGGCCTCCCCGTGTATTTGGAATGGGTGGGAACGCGGACGAGTGACGACGAGTTGAGCGGCGTCCTGAAGGGAAAGTACCCGATGACGCTATACCGAAACGGTCCGGGAGGCGAGTGATCGCCTCAGCTTGGGGTAGTATCGTACATGACGGGCTCGATTCCCCGCGATTCTGTCCACGGGCTTTGAAGAGAAGGCTCCGGGAACCCTGAGCAGGCTGGAGACGGGGGTTTCGGCTCGCGGGGTGGCCGCTGGCGGCCATGAACGTTATCCACGGACTCCAGCGCATGAAGAAACCTGATTTCACCTCTCGCCGACCCCTCCTCACGGCCGTCGTCTCCGTCGTGCTGTGCCTTTGGGCCGGCTCGTGCTACGTCGACGATCAAGACGACGACGACTCCCGGTTGGAGCTTTCGGTAAGCGGAAGCGAACCCTTCTGGCACCCCTCCTTCCCTGACAGCGTGCTGACAAGCAACAATTCTCTCGTCGATTCCGCCGGACTGGCGGGCTTGGAGATTCAGGTTCTGGGCCACACGTTCGGGGCCCGCAGCTTCCGCTCGGGGCCGAAGCTACGGAGTGCGCCCGGGTCGGGAGACCTGCGCATCGAGCTGCGCCTCGTGCAGGGGGATCAGGTCGTCGCGCAGAGTGATACGATCTGGAAACTGCGGACGGGGACCGCATGGCACCTCAACGTCACCCGCGGCCTCGCCCCGGAGGGCTACCTGAACTGGAAATCCCCGACCCTGGACAACCTGCTGGAACGTCCGTCATGCGGGAATCTGGGAATGTGCTTTTGCGGCGGTGTCCTGCGCATCCGGCTTCGGGATTGGGCTGCGAACTTCCCCGAAGAGGGGTTGTGGCTGCGCTGGTTCTCCCTCCCGACCAATCCACCGGATGACGTCATATACTGTTGAGCACTCCGTGCCGCGGCACGGAGCCATCAAGGGGCACACACGCGTTGGGCTCTGGGCCTTCTGCTCCTCGGCGCCGTCTGGTACGGGGCCTGCGGCAAAGATCCGGTGGACCCTCTCGGTCGCAACCGTGCAGGAAGGCTGGCGCCGACGATGCTGACGGCGGGCTTGCCACGGCCCGCCCGACCTTACGGCACGACTACCGAAAGAGCCGCGGGAACGGCATCCAGCCGAACCTCCCCGGTCCGCGCCTGGTGGACATCGCCGTCGACTTCATAGCGAACGCGTTCCTCGAAACGGACCGTAAAGCCGCGGTCCTGCCGCAAGGTCACCTCCTTCGCCCCCACATGCCCGCCCTTCGCGGCCAGGTTGAACAGGCGCGCGCGCCTCGCCGGAGAGGCATCGGCGATCGCGCACGCGTCCAGCCGACCGTCGTGCAGGTCGGCATCCGGAGCGATCGGGAATCCGCCCCCGAAGATGCGCCCGTTCGAGATCGTCAGGATGAGATGCCTTCCTTCCGTGCTCCATTTCTCGCCGTCCGAAAGCCTGAGCCGCGGGGCGCGGTACAGGAACAGTTGCTGCAGTGCAGTCAGCTTGTAGAGGAGAGGCCCTCGAAGAAGACGGGCCCGCAGGGTGGCGTCTATGACGGCGATGTCGAAGCCGAAACCCACCAGGTTGAGGAAGTGCCGGGGTGACTCCCGCCAGGCCGTGCCCGCAGCCGCCTGCGGAGTCGCGGCGGGGCGCCAGTGCGATACCACCCGGCCCACATCTATTCGTCGGGTTCTGCCCGCGGCAAGTGCGGCGACCGCGTGCTCCGGGTCGGCGTAGCTCAGCCCCAGGCTTCTGCCGAAGTCGTTGCCGGTGCCCGAAGCCAGCAGACCCAGCGAGACATCCGGATTCCCGGAAGCCACGACGCGGTCCGCCACCTGGCTCCAGGTCCCGTCACCCCCCACCGCCACGACCAGCTTCGCGCCTGCGGCGATCGCACGGTCCGCAAGCGCCGCCTCCTCGCCGGGCGCTGTCGTCGCCGCCCAATCGTAGGTCCGGAGGTGCCTGTCGAGCAGGCCCCTGTAGAGCCCGACCCGGCGCGCGCCCCGCCCGTGTCCCGAGGCGGGGTTGAAGATGACGAAGGTGTGCACCGGCGTCCCCGGCTCCTTCAGATGCGCTCCAGTTCCTCGAAGACCTGGACGCCGTCCCTCATCCATTGCTCGCGGAACGGACAGGTGGCCACCTGGTCCCGGTCGAGCGGTGCGGTCATCGGGTGCTCATGGAGCCGGAGCGATCCGAGTTCCTCCTCGTGCTCGCTGTGCGGGCCCCGCATGTGGATGTCCACCTTGAAGCGATGGTCGGCGTTCACCATGAACGACTGGTACAGATGATCGACCTCTTCCCTGTGGTGGTCGGTGATCTCCATGTCCAGGACCGGCCGGTCGCCCTCGCCGACTTCGACCCGCATCCGTGCGTCCATGGGGGTGAAGTTGATGTCGAGGTCCTTCATGTAGTGCGGGAGGTGCCAGCGTTCGATGGCATGTTGCCGTGACGCTTCGGTGCTGGTTCCGACCAGAAACGGGTAGAAGGCCGACTTGGCCATCTCCTGGCCCCGGCCCATCAGAGGCGGCACGATCACCGAGAGCACGATCTCCTGGTAGGGACCGACCATGCTGTCGGAGAAATCGAAGGCCGTGACCGCGAGAATGCCGGACTCGTGCTGTATTTCAAGGGGCTGCAGGTGCGGCGGCAGAACACGCCGCGCGTTGGATGTGGGGAATTCGAAAAAGGCGCTGACGGCCAGCGAAAAGTGATATCGGGTCAGGGGCATTTTCCGTGTTTCTTGAGAACGGAGGTGATGATTTCGGCACCTTCCTCCAGGTCCGCCCGGGTGTGAGCGGCCGAGATGGACATGCGGAACCGGGACTTGTGTTTGCCGACGGCCGGATAGCGGACGGGGTTGAGGTAGACTCCGGCGTGGAGCAGGTCTTCGGCGATCTCGAAGACGTTGGGGTCGTCGCGGATCATGATCGATATCACCTGGGAGTTGGAATCGCCCATGTCGACTCCGGCGTCGCGCAGCAATCCATGCATGTAGCGGGTGTTGTCCCACAACCTGTCCCGCAATTCCGGCTCGTTCCTGGCGATCTCCAGGGCCTTGAGCAACCCGGCAACGACGCCCGGCGGCAGCGCGCATGAGAAGATCCGGGCGCGTGCGAACCCCTTGAGATAGACGGTGAACTCCTTGCGCGCGGCCACGAATCCTCCGAGCCCGCCCAGACTCTTGGAGAACGTGCCGAGGTGGATGTCGACCTCGTCGTCGAGACCGAAGTGCTCCGCGACGCCGCGTCCGTTCGCACCGTACACGAAGGTGGAGTGCGCTTCGTCGACCAGGAGGCGCGCTCCGTGCCGCCGGCAGACCTCGACGATCGCGGGCAGGTCGGCGACGTCACCGTCCATCGAGTAGACGCCTTCGACGATGACCAGCTTCTTGCCCTCGAAGCCGCGCAGCTTGCGGTCCAGATCGGCCGCGTTGTTGTGCTTGAAGAAGCGTGAGGTGGCCTTCGAGAGGATCATCCCGTCCACGATGCTGGCGTGCGCCAACCTGTCCGCCACGATCAGATCGCCGGGGCGCATGAGGCCCGAAATGGCCCCGAGGTTGGCGCTGTAACCGGTCGGGAAGAGGATCGCCGCCTCCTTCCCCTTGAAATCCGCCACCTCCTTCTGGAGCCTCTTGTGAAGGTCCATGGAGCCGGAGAGGATCGGTGATCCGGAGGCCCCGGCACCGTATGCGCGCACACCCTCGCAGACGGCCTCGATCACTTCGGGGCGGTAGGACAGCCCCAGGTAGTTGTACGAGGCGAAGTTGATGAGCCCCGCGAGCGTCTTCCGGGTCTTGGGGTCCTGAATCGCCACCCGCGTCGAGGGCGCCGACCCCATGGGCAGCGCGTAGAGGTAGTAGCGTCCCCCGAACTGGGCGTCCTTGTACCACTCCCCGAACGGTTCGAGAATCCCGAACGGATCGGTTCCCGCCGCGAAGTAGAAGTTGGTGTAGTCGTAGGTCCTGAGCCGACGAAGCGACTCCGCGTCTCCGGCCCCGCGGGAGGCATGCACGGAGGCGTCCCGCCTCCCGTCTGGGCTGCCGGTACCGAAGTCCGCCCTCCCGTCATCCGCTTTCGGTCGCGCTGATGCCGGAGCAGACTCTCCGCTGGCGTGTCGGACGTTACTCATATGCGCATCCGATGTTACGCCGACCGCACCGCCGCCGCAATGAGGGCGAGTCATTGGATCTCCACGTCGGGTCTTCCGCGTCACAACGCCTATCCATACCCGGTTGTCGGTCCGAGAGCAAACCTGCGAGGCAGCCCTCCGGGAACGGACCCGCGGGGATGCCCGTTGGCGGGATCACTCGCCCTCGGCGTCCTCGTCGACTTCCCGGGCGTGGTCGTCCCCCCGGCGGGAGCGCCGGCCGCAGGTGTAGCCGGCGGACGCCTCGCAGCAGGTCCAATCTCCCTTGTCTCCGCAACGGCCGCACGACCAGATCCGGCAACAGGCACTCCCGCGGGACCTTCCACATCGCTGCCGGCGGAGCCAGCAGATCAGCAGGATCACCAGCAGGATCTGGGGGAAGGCCGATTCGGATGGCCGATCCCCAGAACTCGGCCAGGGACGTCACGTACCAGCTGAAGAGGTCTCCAAACATGATTCTCCATCCTCGGTTCGGGCGGCGATTTCCTCTCGGGCATCATCCCGGCGTCAACGCCATCCCCCTATATGAAGGAATCGGCCCTGAGTCGATAGATCGCAAGCCCCACCCAGGCCCCGAGGACCGAACCGCCGACGGTCGCCCACATGGTCGGGGGAAAGAAGATACCCGCCCCCGCCAACACGCCGAGCACCAGGGCCCCCGCCCCGCAGTAGGCCAGCAGGGTCAACAGGTCGCGGCGACGGACGCGCGGCGTCATCGGGGCATCACCCTCACGGCCTGCATGTGGAATATCTCACGAGTCTCCTTCTCCGTATTCGCGAGCCGCAGCCTCGACGGTAACGTACCCGTCCAGCACGTCTTCGCGCACCCTTTCGCGGCTTCTGGCACGCGGATCCCCCAGCCCCCCGCCCCCCGGCGTCTCCAGCACGATGCGGCGCCCCGGGGGCACGACCTCCCTTCCCTTCACCCGCATCTCCCCCACGCCCGGCACATGCACGCGCCCGGGAGCCCCCGCCCCGCCCCCGTCCCTTCCCCGCGCGGCGTTCCTCACCCGCTCGAACATCTTGGACACCGCGAACGGAGCGCCATCCGCGTGCGACACCTCCATGACCTGGCCCAGGCCCCCCCGATACTCGCCCGGGCCACCCGAGTCCGGGATGTACTCCTTCCGCCAGAAGATGAGCGGCGCCACCGTCTCGGTGATCTCGATCGGCGTGCTGCGAACCCCCGACGGGAACGATGTCGCGCTCAGCCCGTCCTTCCCCGGCCGCGCCCCCGTTCCCCCGGTGTGGAACGGGTTGACCACGAAGGCCTCCGAGTCCCCGTACGGGTACGTCCCGGTGAGCCCCGGCCCACCCATGAAGACCGGGTTCCAGAGACACGACGACCCCTCGGCCGGGACCGATCCGGGGGGCATGGCCCGGCCCAGGCAGCCGAGCACCACGTCGGGGAGCATCTGCCCGATCGAGTGGCGCGCGGAGACGGCGGCGGGCGGTGGCGCGTTGAGAAGGCAGCCGGACGGCGCGGTGACCTCGATCGTGCCCAGCGAGCCCGCGTTGTTGGGGACCTCGGAGCCGACCACGCAGCGCACCCCGAAGGAGCCGTACGCCCGCGTGTACGTCCCGGGGACGTTGATCCCGTACGGTGACATGGGGGACGTGCCGGTGAAGTCGATGCGGATGCCGGCGCGCGAGACGGTGAGCGCGCACACCAGCTCCAGGTCCCGGTCGTAGCCGTCTATGGTCATGCGGTGGCGGTAGGTGCCGGGCCTGAGGGCGCGGATGCGGTCGAGCATTGCGCGGCGGGACGCCGTGAGGATCATCTCCGCCAGCCCGTCGAGCGCATCGAGGCCGAACTCGTTCATCATGGCGATGAGGCGCTCGCCCCCGGTGCGGTTGCACGCCGCCAGCGAGTAGAGGTCGCCCTGGGCCACGTCGGGGTCGCGCACGTTGGCGCGCACCATGCGCATGAGCGTCCCGTCCACGCGGCCGGCCCTGGTGAGGTGGCAGATGGGGATGCGGATGCCCTCCTCGAAGACCTGGTTCGCGTCGGCGCCGAAGCCGCGCCCGCCCACGTCGGCTATGTGACTGGTGGCCGCGAAGAGCGCGACCGGGCGGCCCCTGAGGAAGGTCGGGGTGACGACCGTGAAGTCGTTGAGGTGGCCGGTGCCCTCCCAGGGGTCGTTCGTGACGAGAACGTCGCCCTCGGCCAGGGTCTCGACGGGATGGTCGCGGAGGAAGAAACCGACCGAGGCCGCCATTGCGTTGACGTGCCCGGGTGTTCCCGTGACGGCCTGGGCCAGCATGCGGCCCGAGAGGTCGAAGACGCCGGCCGAGAGGTCGCCCGCCTCGCGCACCGGTGTGGAGAAGGCGGTGCGCACCAGGGTGCGGGCCTGTTCCTCCACGACCGAGAGCAGCCGGCTCCACATGATCCGGTCCTGGAGGGCGGAGAGGCCGGCGCGGGCTGCCGCGGATGCACGGCGTTCGGCCAGCAGGTGGCCGCCGGGAAGTACGGTGGCGCGCCAGCCGCCGGGGATGACCGTCGTGGTCTGCTCCTCGGCGATCAGGGCGGGGCCGGTGACGCTGTCGCCGACCGAGAGTTCCGGGCGCGGATGAACCGCGGCGCGGACGGTTCCCTCGCCGGTCCCTTCGAAGAGATCGGTCCGGGCGGTTGGAGGGGGACCTAGCCGGAGCGCCGTCGGGTCGGTGGCCGCGGAGTCCGCGGGCTTCCCGGACTCGCCGACGTCCTCCACCGACCGCGCCGCTGCCGACACCGCCAGCGTCCAGCTCAGCACTTCAACGTCCAGCCCCGGAATCGTGCGTCCGTAGACGGCCTTGTACGCGCGGTCGAAGGCCGTCCGGAGTGCCACGACCGCCTCTTCGGACTTCGCTGCCGACCCCGTCCCGCCCCGGCCCCTCACCACCTCGCGCGGCAGCTCGACTTCGATCTCGTGACCCTGTCCCACGTACCGCATGTAGGCATGCGCCCTCTCGGAGGTGGCCGCGCCGGGAGCGCCCTCCCGCACCACCGCCGCCGCCTCCGCCCGCATCCCGGCCAGCACCTCGCGCACCAGAGCGGGATCGAAGCGCGACAACCGCATGTGGCGGCTCCGCACGACCTCGTACGAGATCGGCGCCAGCAGGAACCCCACCGCCGAACCCACCCCCGCGTCGACCGGCACCAGGAACCGGTCCAGCTCCAGCTTGTCGGCCAGGCGGGCCGCGTGGATCGGCGCCGACCCCCCGAAGGCGACCACGGTGCGGCCACTCAGCCCCTTCCCCCACTCGATGGCGTGGGTGCGGGCGGCGTTGGACATGTTCTCGTCCACCATCTCGCTCACCCCCAGCGCGGCCACCCGCGCGTCGAGCCCCAGCTTCGCCCCCACGCGGCCCCCGATCGCCTCCTCGGCCAGATCCCGGTCCAGCCCGATCGCACCCCCCGCGAACCGCTCCGGGTCGATCCGGCCCAACACCACGTCCGCGTCGGTCACGGTGGCGTCATCCCCGCCACGCCCGTACGCGGCCGGGCCCGGCTCCGACCCCGCGCTCTCGGGTCCCACGTGGATGCGGTCCATGTCGTCCACGCCCGCTATCGACCCGCCCCCCGCCCCGATCTCCACCATCTCGATCACCGGGATCCGCACGGGAAGCCCGCTGCCCTGCTTGAAGCGGTAGCTGCGCGCCACCTCGAAGGTGCGCGAGTGCGGCGGCTCGCCTCCGTCGATGACGCACAGCTTGGCCGTGGTGCCGCCCATGTCGAAGGAGAGCACGTCGCCCAGGCCGAGCTTGCGGGCCAGGTGGCCGGCCAGGATCGCCCCCCCGGACGGGCCCGATTCCACCAGGCGGATCGGGGCCCTGATCGCGGTCGCCAGGGTGGTGAGGCCGCCCCCCGAGGTCATGAGAAGGAATGGGCACGCGAAGCCGCGCAGCCGCAGCGACACCGCAAGCCCGAGCAGGTAGCGGGCCATGAGGGGCTGGACGTACGCGTTGGCGCACGCCGTCGAGAGGCGTTCGTACTCGCGCACCTCGGGGCAGACTTCGGAGGCCAGGGTGACGACGAGGGCGGGGCGCTCGTCCGCGAGGATCTCGCCGATGCGGCGTTCGTGGGCGGGGTTGGCGTAGCCGTGGATGAGGCCGACCGCGACGGACTCGACGTCGTGCTCGTCGAGGACCGGCAGGAGGGCGTGGACGGTGTCCTCGTCGAGCGGGACGAGGACGCGGCCATGGCGGTCGACGCGCTCCCGCACGGGGAGGCGGAGGCGGCGGGGGACGAGGGGCGGGGGGCGGTCGACGCCGATGTCGTACTGCTCGAAGCGGTTCTCCCGGGCCATCTCGAGGGCGTCGCGGTGTCCTTCGGTGACGATCAGCGCGGTGCGCGCGCCCTTGCGCTCGATGATTGCGTTGGTGGCCAGCGTGGTGCCGTGGATGACGAGCCGCACGTCGGAGGGCGCGACCGAGGCCATGTCGAGGACCCCGGCGACGCCGTCGAGGACGCCCCGCTCGGGGGCGCCGTGGGTGGTGAGCACCTTGGTGGTGACCAGGCGTGTCCCGGTTTCGAGGGCCACGTCGGTGAAGGTGCCGCCGATGTCGATGGCGAGGCGGGAGGGCATGTCAATGGCTGCCCGGGTCGCCCCCGGCGTCTTCGCGGAGCGGCACGGTGTAGTTGAGCGACAGCCGTCCACCGTCCGGGCAGATCGTGTCGCCGGTGATGTAGGAGGCGTAGTCCGAGGCGAGGAAGACCGCGACGCCCGCCACCTCGGACGGGTCGCCGATCCGTCCCATCGGGGTGCGCGACAGGATCCTGCGGCGGGCCTCGTCGTCGGCCGCGACCACCCGGGCCATATCGGTGAGGATGGTCCCGGGACCGATCGCGTTGACGCGGATGTCGTGCGGCGCCAGGGCCATCGCCATCGCCTTCGTCATCTGCGCGACGCCCCCCTTCGAGGCCGCGTAGGCAAGCTGGTCCGGGATCGTCACCACCGCGTTGGTCGACGACATGTTGATGATGCACCCCTTCGCGCCGCGCTCGACCATGTGCCGGGCGACGAGCCGGCCGAGCAGGAAGGACCCGCGCAGGTTCACCGCCAGGACGCGGTCGAAGTCCTCGACGGCGGCGTCCAGGATCGAGCCCGAAACTATGATCCCGGCGTTGTTGAGGAGGATGTCGCAGCCGCCGAAGCGGTCCGTGCAGGCGGCCAGCAGCGCGGCGCAGTCCGCCGGGTCGGTCACGTCGCAACGGGTGGCCGCGGTGGCCGCGCCGGTGTCGGCCGCGATGCCCCAGGCGGTCTCCGCGCAAAGGTCGTCGAGGACGTCTCCCAGCACCACATTCGCACCGTGCTCGGCGAAGGCACGGGCGCACGCTGCACCTATCCCCCTCGCCGCGCCGGACACGACGGCGGTCTTCCCCGCGAGAGAGATCATGCGTTCGGGCTCCATGGCGGTGGCGTGATCAGGGGTACGGTATCTGCGGCCCCCCGCCCGGGAGGCGGACGCGCACGGCGGCTACGGCATCCGAAGTCGGGCGACGTGCTCCGTCTCCTCGGCCTGTCCGAATGGTCCGTGGCGCGTGAGGGCGGCCAGGTCTGGAGACTAGCCTACTCTCCCACGCTTCTCCAGACCGGGAGTCCTCAGGATCCGGATCGCCCCACCCCCGGCCCGCACCCTGGCTGCAACGCCCTGCCTGGCAGCCTGCGGACAAAACCCCCGCATTCGAACGGCGATGCATTCGGGCTGGCCGCTTCGCCCTTTCCACGGACCGCTAGCATAAACTGCAAGCATTTCTGGCGCCGATCTCGTCCGATAACCTATCTTCGACGGAGTCGCTCGCCCGATCCGCGCCCCGACCGCCCCGCCCGGAGCCATTCAACACGAGGCCGCACATTGATCCCCTTCGACCGCCACACGCGTGCCACCGGAGGCCCCTTCCACGGCACACTCCGGATCAAGTCCGTGGCGCGAGCCAAGTTGATCGACATGGGCCGCAAGCTCCTGGAAGGGTTCGGAGCGGGTCGGCGAACCGCAGCACGCCGATTCGCCGCGCTTCACCCACATCGGGGAACCGGCGGCATTCCATGGATAGCGATGTTTCTGCTCTCGTCGTGCGAACCGCCACAGGCGACGACCGTGACGATCACCCCGGCCAGCGCCACTCTGACGGCGCTGGAAGCCGGCATTCTACTGACGGCCGGCGTCCAGGACCAGCGCGGTGAGACGATGCCGGGGGTGCATGTGGCATGGGTCAGCAGCGATGAATCCGTCGTGACGGTGCGCGAGGGTCTCGTGACCGCGAAGGGCAATGGCGCCGCGACCGTGACCGCATCCACCGGGTCGCTGGCCGCGAGCGCGCTGGTCACGGTGGACCAGGTGGTTACCGACCTGAGTCTGTCGCCGACCCTGCACATGATCGAAGCGATCGAGGACACGGTTCGGATCGAAGCCGAGGGCAGCGACGCGAACGGACATCCGGTTCCGGACGCCGAATTCCTATGGTCGTCTAGCGACGAGTCGGTGGCGACGGTGGATTCAGCCGGACTTGTGACGGCCATGGCCCACGGCGGCGCATGGATCGCGGCGGCGGCGGATGCCGTGGAGGAGAAGGCCGCAGTGAGGGTCTCGCAGACACCGCGCACGGTCACGGTCTCACTCCCGGCCGACACTGTGATCGAGGGCCGTCTAATGCGGGCAACCGCCCATGCTACGGACGCAAACGGGCATCCCATCCCGTGGAGTCCGCTTTTCTGGTCGTCATCCGACACTTCCGTGGCGAGGATCTTCGGAAGAGGAACGGTGCACGCTGTCGGGATCGGCCGAGCGGCGATCATAGCAGACTACGGTCCGGTCGAGGGCCAGTCGGAGATCACCGTTGTCGCCAACCCGGACCGGGCCGCACTCGTGGCGCTCTACGAGGCCACCGGCGGGCCGCACTGGACGGAAAGGCACAACTGGCTCTCAGACGTTCCCCTGGACCGTTGGACCGGCGTCAGCACCGATGGATCCGGCCGGGTCGTGAGGATCGAGCTTGTCCGGAACAATCTCAAGGGCCCGTTGCCGCCGGAACTGGGCAACCTGACCGACCTGCAGCTCCTCCGCATCCTCTCGAACGACCTGACCGGTCCGATCCCGCGCGAGCTCGAAAAGCTCTCCAATCTTCGGGAGCTTGAATTGTTTCGCAACGGCCTGACCGGGCCGATTCCGCCCGAGTTGGGAGGGCTCGCCAGCATTGAGAAACTCGACCTCCGTCTCAATCGCCTGAGCGGTTCGATCCCGCCGGAGCTGGGCCGCCTTGCCAATCTCGAAGAGCTCCACCTGAGTGGCAACAACCTCACCGGCACGATACCGCCCGAACTCGGTGAACTCGCCGATCTCACGTCCCTGAGACTTGGGACAAACGGCCTTGCCGGTCCGATACCCGCTCAGCTCGGAAGTCTTTCGAGTCTCACCTCACTCGGGCTGGCAGGGAACAACTTCGGTTCCCCGATTCCACCCGAACTGGGCGATCTCGCCAAACTCCAAGCGCTCAATATCGCCGCAAGCGGCCTTGTTGGCTCAATCCCGCCGGAACTGGGCCGCCTCACAAGCCTGAAGAGCCTACACCTCCATTCCAACGGACTCACAGGCCGGATTCCATCCGAGTTGGGCGGTCTTGACAGCCTGACCTGGCTGTTCCTGGACTACAACAAGCTGGACGGCCCGATCCCGCCGGAACTCGGAGAACTGACCGGTCTCACAGCTCTCTGGCTCAGCAACAACGCCCTGACCGGACAAATCCCGCCGGAACTCGGGAACCTGTCCAGCCTGGAGAGCCTTCTGCTCCTAAACAATGAGCTGAGTGACTCCATCCCCGCCGCATTGGGGAACCTCCCCGCTCTGACGTCGATGTGGCTCCAGGCCAACGAACTCACCGGCGCAATCCCGCCGGAATTGGGCCGACTGCCCAAGCTGGTGTCACTCCGCCTCCAATTCAACAACCTGACCGGTCCGATCCCGCCCGAACTCGGAACACTGACCAGTCTGCGGGGACTCGACCTCCACGACAACAACCTCGAGGGCACCCCGCCCGGGGCGCTCGGTGCGATTTCAGAGCTGCAGCGCCTGGAGCTGTCGAACAATGCCGAGTTGTCCGGACCACTTCCGGACAGCTTCACCTACCTGCGCAGCCTCGAATCCCTCCATGCGGTTGGAACCGACTTGTGCGCACCGTCGGATCCCGATCTTCAAGCCTGGCTCGCGGATGTGATCGCGCAACGCATCGCGAACTGTGATGGCCGCAGGGAAAAGGCGTACCTGACCCAGGCCGTGCAATCTCGAGAATTCCCGGTGCCCCTCGTCGCGGGCAGAGATGCTCTGTTGCGGGTGTTCGTCACGGCCACGAAGAAGACGACCGAGGGCATTCCAGGCGTGATTGCCAGGTTCTACCGGAACGGCAAGGAGACGCACGCGGTGACCATACCCGCGAAGTCCACTCCCATCCCGGTCGAGGTCGACGAAAGCACGCTGACGAAATCCGCCAACGTGACGATTCCCGATTCCATCGTTCAGCCCGGCCTGGAAATGGTGATCGAGATCGATCCGGATGGCACGCTGGACGACTCCCTGGGAGTGCCGAAGCGGATTCCGGATAGCGGCCGGCTTGCCGTTGATGTACGGAGGGTGCCACTGTTCGATCTCACCATTGTGCCGTTTCTGTACAGCGAAGACCCGGATTCTTCGATCATCGACCTGGTCGACGACATGGCCGAAGACCCGGAGGGTCATGAGGAGCTCGATGCCACCCGTCTGTTTCTGCCGATTGACAGCTTTGCGGTGAGCGCGCACGCGCCTGTCGTTACGTCCACGAACAATGCACACGAGTTGCTGTCGGAGACCAAACTGTTGCATGGGATGGAGGGTGCCACGCACTACTATATGGGAACGATGGCCGGACGGGTAACCGGAGCGAGCGGAGTGGCGATTCTGGGAGGCAAGATGAGTTGGCTCTTCACCTGTCGTGGTGGGTGGGGAGGATCCGAAGCTGAATCATAGGG
>JAPPGI010000163.1 GCA_028874985.1 Gemmatimonadota bacterium
TACTCTAATCATTTTACCCTCCCGCGTCTCCCCCCGCGTTGGCAGATAGGGAACCGGGAAGGTTCCGGGCCAGGATCAGGATTGCCCGTTTGAGAGGTTCGTTCTCCTGCCGTACCACTTGTCGGATTCGGTCGAGGTCGGTATCGGTCAGCGCCATCGGTCTCTCCTCCTCTAGGTTTCCTGCTTGTTATCTCCCGGGGATCGTCGGCTCCCCGTGGTGGCTTACCTTGGGAAGCTACACGTGGGGAGGCTGTTCCGGCTACCCTTCAATATCCACGTCCACATACGTGTAGGCGTGATCGCCGTCGTCGTCCGTGGCCCGGAGGAGAACCCTGGACTTCCCTTCGGAGGCCCCGGTGATCTTTAGAACGGACCCCGACACGGATACCCGGACGTGACCCGTCACGCGCCAGGCTCGGTAGGATTCGATCTTCCCGTCATGATCCATGGAGTAGTCCGCCAGATCGACGGACACCGACTGATCGACGGATACGGTCACCAGCGGAAGGTCCGACCATTCGGGGATCCGGTTCCCGGCGATGGTCACCACCACGGGAAACGTCTCCTCGGAGGAGGCCCCGCGGTCATCCCTGGCGACCGCCGTCACCTCGACGCTTCCCGACGTGGCGGCCTCCCCCGTGATCTCGGCCACCCCTTCGGGGGAGACGGAGACCGACACGCTTCCATCGGAGGGGACGGCGGCGATCGCCGTGATCTCGCCGTCCAGGTCGGACACATGGTCCTTCAGGTCCACCGTTATAACAGAGCCCCGGTCCACAAACTGGCTGTCCACCTCCTCCCACACCGGAGGCAGGTTCGGGGGAGTCCTCACCACCATCGTATCCGTAACCCGGTCCCACGGGTCCATCCCTTCCAGCAGGACCAGCCCTTCGTCCTCCCCGGCCTCCCAGGTCAGTTCGTAGGATTCGCCGAGGTGGTCCCTGACCGGCCCCGTCACCCTGATCCCCTCCCCACGCACGGTAACGTTCAGGGAATCGTCGTCGGGGTCCTTAAAGAGGAACCGGGTATGGAGGATGTAGCCTGTGTCCTTCGGTAGCAGGAGCGTGTCCGGCCCGATATACCCCGGCGCGTGGTTCACCCGGATGTCCCATACCTGCATCGACCCCAGGCCGTCGGTGTCCGTCGCCGTCACAAGCTGCGGGAAGGTCACCCCGGCCCGGGTCAGCCCGCGCCGGATCTCGAACAACCCCGCGCCCAGGTACCGGCACCGCCTGTTGTGAGGCCACAGCGGATTGAAGCAGATGATGGTCAGGTCCTCCAGCGCGTCGTTGTCGTCCGTGATCTTCACGAGGAACGTGTCCGGGCGGTGCTCCGGGATCACGGTGTCCATGTCCGCGATGACCGGCGGACGGTTGTAGGGGGAGGTGACGATGTCCACGCAACCGACAAGGAGGAGGAGGAGGGGGAGGAGGCAACGCCTCATGGGGGACCTCTTTCGTCGAGGGTAGGGGGCGGCTGCTCTTGTGCGTTCCGCCGGAAGGGTGCTACATTTGGGAGTATAAGGCACAACACACCCTCTTGGGAAGGAGAACGCAAGTGGACACTGAACGACTACGGCGTGCCGAGGAGCGTAGCGACCTGCTTCTCAAGGCCCTCGCGCCAACCTGGTACAAGCTGAATAAGGTAGGCTGGGGGACTGTGTTTGGGGATCTCGAGCCGGGCAACGAACCCAGTGATAGATTCGCGCGCAGACTGGACGCTGCCTGTGCGGAGAAGGGCCTCTGTGAAGATTTCAACGGCAGTGATCCTGCCTGCCATGAAGAAGTACTCATGCCGGGTAGGCTGGAGGCCGATTAGTTCCCGTTCCAGGTCGGTACTCATTCCTCCTCCTCTCCCTTTCTCCCCCACTTGAACCTTCCGTCTCCGGGATCGGGCTGGTGGAGGCGGCCCCGGTCCTTCAGGGCCTTGAGACGGGCGTAGACCGTGTTTCGGGGTCTGGTTCCTCCGAAGGTCACGCCCGCCTCGCTCAGAAGCCGGTGGACGTCCATGTAGTGGAAGGCCACGGTGGGCTGGCTGCGGAGGAGGAGGGTGACGGCCTCCTCCTCGTGCCTACGGATCAGGGACTTCAGGTCGGGGGCCATGCGGATCCTCCTTGGCTCTGAGGTGTAACGACCGGCCCGGATGGACGTAGGGTCACCGGGCCGTCATCACAGCCAGAAGGCGGAAAAACAACTACCTCGGCCCTACCTGTTACCCCTAGGGTCTCCTCCCCCTCCCTCACGGTCATGTGTCCCCCCTCCTCCACTTCCGACGCGGCCTTCCGGGGTATCATCAGGAAGGCTTGGAAGTGTTGGAGGTACTTCAAGCGGACCATAAAGGTCTGCCGGAAGCGGGGGTGGCACTCCCCTACCTGTCGGAGGTCCGCCGGGCGGGCGGCAGTCAAGTGTGCTTCGGCAATCCCCGGCTGGATCGGTAAGGCGGTCGAGGTCGCGGAGTGCCTTGTTCAGAGTCGGGGGGACATCCCTGCTACAGCCACCACCCCCTGAGAGAGGAGGAGTAGAATGGCCCTGTCGAGCACCGACCTCCGGCGGATACGGAAGATCATGCAGGAGGAGTTGAGGCTGGTCATGACTCGGATAGGGGGTCTAGAGTCCAGAATGGACGGCTTGGAGCGGGCTATCCTAGTCCTGGCCGAGAACCAGCCCGGGTCGGTTCCCGGGAGGGAGTCCCATGTAACCAGGAAGGTACGGGAGGCCCTGGAGCCCGTCCCGGCCTCCTAGAGAGGGGGGAGGGGGGCCGCATGACCAAGCCGGGCTGCCGGATATGTGGCGGTCCTCTCCCGGGTCGCCGTACCAGGTACTGTGAGACTGCGTGCTGGGTGGCCTGGCAGGTCCTGAAGGTCCGGGAGCCCGGCTACTCCGTGTGGAAGGTCCTGGAACGCATTGCCCTATACCAACAGGAGGGGCATCGCTAGCCCCCGAGCACTACGGCCTTGCAGGAACCCCTCTCCTTGCCATCATGGCCGGTCCCGTGGTAGAATCAGGCCATGAATGGGACTCCCGAACACTACCGGTTGGAGAGGGTCGAACAGGCGAAGGGAAAGCTGTTCGTCTACCAGTACTGTGGGGATGACTCCTCTATCCCCGACCACCGGGTCTGTGCTCCCTGCTGGAACGTCGAGAAGCTGACCGTCATCCTCCATGAGAGGGTGGCCCACGGGTCCGCGCAGATGAAGTGTCCGAAGTGTGAATGGTTCGCGGACCTGGAAAAGCCCTCCCCCTCCTAGCCCACCAGGTCCCGGTAGGCCAGCCGCCGCCCGATCATGCCGAGCACCACGGCCTCCATCCTCTCCTCCACGGGGAGGGGGCGGAGGTTGTGGCGGCAGGCGAATTCGGCCAGGTACCGGTGGAGGTGCTTCGGGGACATCCAGTGGTAGACCCCCGTGTAGCCCCTCTTGAGGATGGCCCAGAACGACTCTATCCCGTTCGTGTGGACCTCCCCCCTCACGTACTCCCCCGTGCCGTGGCTGACCGACTCGTGGACCCCTCCCCTGCTCCTATAGGAGCTCGAGCCGTCCGTGTAGATCGTGGCCCCCTTCCGGGCCTTGGAGTCCACGAACCCGTTCAGGGTCCGGGCGTCCGTCCGGGGAATGACCCGGGCCGTGACCCGGTTCGAGGCCCGGTCCTTCGCGCCCAGGACTATCGTCTTCGTCTTCCAGTGGCCCTTCCTCCCGAGCTTCTTGTGGGCGTGCTTGTTCCGCTCCTTCCCTCCCATCCAGGTCTCGTCCACCTCGACGGGCCCGTCCCCGAACGGGGGTTCCCTCCTCCCGAGTCCATTCCCTCCCTGATCCGGTGCAGCATGAACCAGGCGGAGGGATAGGAGATGTCCAGATCCTTGTGGAGCTGCATGGCCGAGATTCCCTTCGGGTGCGACATCTCCAGGTAGATCGCCCAGGCCCACAGGCGGAGGGGGAGCTGTGACCGCTCCATCACGGTCCCCGTCTTGAGGGAGAAGTACCGGCGGCAGTCCCGGCAGTGGTAGGGTTGGGGCTTCCCCGACTTCACCCGGTAGGCCCGGAGGGACCCGCAGCGAAGACAGACCGGCTCCCTCCCCCCTCCCCAGTACCTCTCCTCGAACCAGGCGATGGCCTTCTCCTCGGTGGCGAACATCGTCGCCGCGTCCGTGATACCCATGTCTCCGTACTCCTTGGCTCTGGTGGAACGTGTCTAGCAAGGCTAATACGGGGGGGGCGGGATGTCTAGGTAGGTTTACCTGGGGGGAGCCCTTTTACCCCGGCTTGACCAGGAGGGTGAAAGAGCAATATACTCCATACACTTCCCCTAGAACGGGGAAGGCCCGGGACCTGCTACCAACAGGTCCCGGGCCCCGAAAAAACACCTAACCCCCGAGGAAAGGTGTTGCCGGGCGCGCAAAATTGCACACATGTGGGCATCCAAAATGGCACGGT
>JAPPGI010000045.1 GCA_028874985.1 Gemmatimonadota bacterium
ACAAGCCCGATGTGATCTTCTGCATCGGCACCAACATGACCGAGTGCCACCCCGTCGCGGCCACGCGGCTCAAGCGGGCGCTGGCGCGCGGCGCGAAGATGATCGTGGCGGACCCCAGGCGGATCGGGCTGGCCGAGATCGCCGACGTCCACCTGCCCCTGCGGGTGGGGTCGGACGTCTCGCTGCTGCTCGCGATGGCGCACGTGATCGCCCGCGAGGGGCTGGTGGACGAGGGGTTCATGGCCCGGCGCACCGCCCACGGCGAGGACTTCCTGAAACACGTCGAGCGCCACACCCCCGAGTGGGCGGCCGAGATCTGCGAGTGCTCGCCCGAGGACATCGAGAAGGCGGCGCTGCTCTACGGCGGGGCCGACCGGGGCGCGATCTACTACACCGTCGGCGTCACCGAGCACATCTGCGGCGTGGACAACGTCCAGAGCCTCTGCAACCTGGCGCTCCTGACCGGCAACCTGGGCCGCGAGGGCACCGGCGTGAACCCCATGCGCGGCCAGAACAACATCCAGGGCGCAGGCGACGCCGGGGCGCTTCCGAACAACTACCCCGGCTTCCAGACCGTCACCGATCCGGCCCACCAGGAGAAGTTCCACAAGGCGTACGGGCGCAAGGTCGACCTCGAGACCGGCATGACCAAGGTCACCGCGCTGGACCTCTGCGGCGACGGCATCCACGCGATGATCATCAACGGCGAGAACACCCTGGTCACCGACCCGGACCGGCACCACTGCGAACACGCGCTGAAGAGCCTCGACTGCCTGGTCGTCATCGACATCTTCATGACCGACACCGCGCGGGTGGCCGACGTGGTCCTCCCCGCCACCGCCTGGGCCGAGACCGACGGCGTCTGCACGAACACCGAGCGGCGCGTGCAGCGGTTGCGCGCGGCCGTGCCGCCCCCGGGCGACGCGAAGCCGGACTGGTGGATCGTGTCGCGGCTCGCCCAGCGGATGGGCTGGAAGGGCTTCGAGTTCGAGTCGGCGAAGGAGGTCTTCAACGAACTCTGCGCGCTGTCATCCACCTACGCCGGGCTGGACTGGGACCGGATCGACCGCGGCGAATACCAGTGGCCGGTGCCGGATGAGGGGCATCCGGGGACGCCGCGCCTGCACGAGGAACGCTTCGAGAACGGGCGCGGGATCTTCAAGATGCTGGAGTACCGTGATCCGGAGGAGACCGTTTCGGACGAGTATCCGATCTGGCTCACCACCGGGCGCCGACTGCCACAGTACCACACGCGCACGCAGACGGGGCGGGCCGCGGGGATCGACTACCTGCTCTCGGAGGAGACGCTCGAGGTGCACCCGGACGACATCGCGCGGCTGGGGCTGGAGGACGGGGGCTGGGCCGAGATGAGCAACCCGCGCGGGTGCCTGCACGTCAAGGTGCGCGCGACGACCAAGTCGCCGAAGGGGACGGTGTTCGCGTCGTTCGCCTTCGAGGACGTGCCGGTCAATGTGCTGACGGGGGGCGGGTATGATCCGGTGACGCAGACTGCGGCGCTGAAGGCTTGTCCGGTGGCGCTGAAGCCGGTGGGGCCGCCGCCGGCGTTGGGGGGGGTGGGGGTTGAGGTGGGGGTGGGACGGTTGTAGCCAAGCCGGAGATTCCCGCTCGCCGACAACCGCTCGATGACGCGCCGCTGATCGCACCGCGTTAGATTCCTCCCGCCTCAAACAGTAGGGAGGGACGAGATGCCGCCCAGGTTCGGGGGCAGGGAGATCGTGGATTTCGAAGGGCAGGTGGGTGACGAGATGCTCGAAGAGGATCTGCTCATCGACACCGGCTTCCAATATCACCTGCGGGCGGAACTGGAAGAGTTGATGGCGGAGGACGAGCGATGAATCCCGAGCACTGGCTCGACGCGGCCACGCGGCTTCTCCATCAACCTCGTCGGGGTGCGCCCTGAGCTCGTCGACAACCGAGCCCGCAAGGTCGGCGATTTCCTGAAGCGGGAGATCCACCCCGGCAGCACCCTGTCGGTCGTCCCCGCCTACTTCACGATCTACGGCTGCGGCGCGCTTCGCGAACGCCCCGACGAGGTCGGGAGAGCTTGCAGCGAGTGGATTGAGAAGAGTGTGGACATCTGATCGCGCCGGAATGGCGGGGCGGCCGGAGATCCCCGCCCGCCGACAACCACCCGATGACGTGCCGCTGATCGCCCCGCGTTAGATTCCACTCGTCCCAAACCGAAGGGAGGACGACATGGTGCCCGAGGAAAGTCTGTCGAGAATCAGAACCATCGTGGAGCGCGTCTACGCCGACCATTTCGGCGCGCACCGGAGGGAGATGACGATCGAGCCGTTCGTGGATCACTACGGGTACGACATGGTGTTTGTCGTCTTCGTGTTCGACGAGATGCCGCCCAGGTTCGGGGGCAGGGAGATCGTGGATTTCCAAGGGCAGGTGGATGACGAGATGACCAAGGAGGATCTGCTCATCGACACCGGCTTCCACTATCACCTGCGGGCGGAACTGGAAGAGGCGATGGCGGAGGACGGGCGATGAATCCCGACCACTGGCTGGACGCGGCCCGGCGGCTTCTCCAGCAGCCACGCCGGGGGGCACCCCGCCAGGTGGACCTCCGATGCGCCGTCAGTCTCATCTACTACGCGCTGTTCCACTGGCTGGCGAACTGCGCCGCCGACGCGCTCGCCGGCGCGACCAAGCCGCGAGACAGGAGTTGGACGCGGGTCTATCGCAGCCTCCAGCACCGGCAGGTGCGCGAACAATGCCGCAAGGGA
The DNA here is from genome assembly GCA_028874985.1 of Gemmatimonadota bacterium. GTDB lineage: Bacteria > Gemmatimonadota > Gemmatimonadetes > Longimicrobiales > Gaopeijiaceae > Bin94. Next base: position 2,757 of record JAPPGI010000045.1, read on the forward strand.
CGACGGCCCGGTGCCCTGCCGTCATCGATTCACCGCTTTGCGACGGAGATCATTGTCATACAGGCCATGAGGCACGCGGCCGACTATGACCCGGACACGCGCTTTTCGAAGAGTGGTGTGACGGCAGTCCTGGAAATCGCGAATCGTGCCATCCGGGATCTCGAGGGTGCGACGCCCGCCGAAAAGCGGGCCCTCGCCATACACGTGCTCTTCAGGGAGCGGTCCGTCTGAGCCGGAAGCCGGGCGGGTTCGGGGGGGATGGCGTGATCCAGGGGCCAGGTCAAGCCGCCGGGCGGCTTGGACCGGTGGCCTCCGCTAGGCTAGTCGGCGGGCGTGCGGTTTGACCGGAGGGTCCGGGCCTCCCCGGCATCGCGGGTTCCCCAACCGCCTGTTGCCGGAGTCACGGGTCCCTTCCGACAGGATGATGCTCGCGCTCAACGATAGACCGACTTGGCGCTGAGGCGATCGGTGCGGCTTGGCGCGCCGTCGGCGAAGACCTCGAAGATGCGATGGTCGAATTCGGCGAGTCGGAGCGACTGTGGTGAGCAGGCGCCGCCGCAAGCGGAAGCGTGCCGGAAGACAAGGTGGCCTGGACAAGCCAAAGCCACCGACGCCGCCCGGGTCCGATTCGGTGCCCGTCAGCTCGTCCGATGCCAATCGTGAGGCTGCTGCCGTACCGCCGCGACGATGTCGCACACGACCGCGCTCTCCTGCACCAAACCGGGGGAAGCGGCTGGAGGCGCTCGGCGACCGCCCGGACCCCAAGCTCCGGCTTCTGCGCCGAATCCTGCACGATTCGCCGTCCCGGAAGGTCGTCGTGTTCAGCACCTTCGCGGACTCCGTCAGGTACCTCGACGAGAATCTGCCGAAGGGCGTCGACGGCAGGGCGCGTGTCGCGATCATCGGTGCAGAGACGACCCCCGACGAACGCACGAAACTCCTTCTGAGGTTCTGCCCCGAGTCGGTCTCCGGAACCGCCGACTACAGGCCGCGGGACGGCGAAGTCGATCTGCTGCTCAGCAACGACGTGCTCTCTGAGGGACAGGATCTTCAACCGCCCGATGACGCGCCGCTGACACCCCCGCGTTAGATTCCTGCCGCCTCAAACCGAAGGGAGGGACGACATGGTGCCCCAGGAAAGTCTGTCGAGAATCAGAACCATCGTGGAGCGCGCCTACGCCGACCATTTCGGCGCTCACCGGACGGAGCTGACGCTCGAGCCGTTCGTGGATCACTACGGGCTCGACATCGTGGATGTCATCTTCGTGTTCGACGAAATGCCGCCCAGGTTCGGGGGCAGGGAGATCGTGGATTTCCAAGGGCAGGTGGATGACGAGATGACCAAGGAGGATCTGCTCATCGACACCGGCTTCCGCTACCAACTGCGGGCGGAACTGGAGGAGTTGATGGCGGAGGACGGGCGATGAATCCTGAACACTGGCTCGACGCGGCCGCGCAGCTACTCCACCAGCCCAGCAGCCCGTGGACAAAATCCCCACGGCATTCGAGCGGCGATGCATCCGCGCTGGCCGTTTCGCTTCAACTGTCCACACTGTAAAGCACGCATGACATTATGTCATGTCCGCTATACATTCTGTCACTCCAAGGCTTCGCTCTGCGTTGCTCCTCGGGCGAATAGCGCTGCAAGTCGGACGTGC
>JAPPGI010000103.1 GCA_028874985.1 Gemmatimonadota bacterium
GGATCACTAAACTGATTCCGCAATGTGTCTCTCAACCGTTGACAGGTTCCGAACGACGACGCGACGCTCACGGCTCTGAGTCCGATCAACGAGAACTTCGTTGCGACGACGACGAGCTACACGGCCGACGCGGACCACGACGCTACGTCGATAACATTCACCGCGACCGCGGCAACCGGTGCGACCTATAGCCCGGACCCGGCCACCTTCGATCTCTCGAGTACAAACCCGGGAGGAACATTCAACGCCGACATCGTGGTCACCGCCGAGGACGGTACGACGACCAGTACGTACCGCGTAGTGGTGACCAAGGATGATGCGCCGCCGACAGCGGAGACGCGCATCCTGTTCATCAGCAAGGACAAGTCGGATACTCTCACGTCGGAGGAGCTGGCCATCAAGGAGGGTACCACCAGCTCGGTAGACGACACGACCTACTGGGTGAGCCTGTGGACGAACCCGGATACCACCGTCACCGTCACTGTCGCTGCTATTGGAGACGGCGGGGACTTGACGGTGGAGGCTGGTAACTCCTTGACATTCACCAGCGATAACTGGGACGAACCACAGCGCGTGGCATTGACTGCCAACGAGGACGACGACGCGGAGACCGATGCCGTGATCGAGCTCATGCACACGGCGGCAGACGTCGAAGGAACCGATTCGGACTACCACGATCATGCGGACACTCTGGATGTGACGATCACCGAGAACGACAGCAAGGGCGTCAACATGACGGCCACGGGCAAGGAGATCATGGAGGGCACCGACGGTACCTACAGCATCTCACTGAGATCGCAGCCTGTGGGCGGCAACGTCACGATCGAAGTAACCGGAGCGCCGTCGGGTGTGACGGTGACTAACCAGTTGGTCTTCAACAGTACTAACTGGCGTGACCCACAGGACGTGACGGTCAACAGGGCGGCCGACAACGAGAGGACGTCACATAGCCCCTTCAACCTGGGCCACGGGGTGCTGGGCGGGGGATACAGCCGCCTTTCCATCGACGATGTGGGCGTGCAGATCGTGGAGGCCCGCGACACCGCGGTCATCGTCACCACCACGGCGGTGACGTTGGATGAGGACAGCTCGTTCACGTATACCATCGCCCTGACGCAGACGCCGTCGGCGGGGGAAACCGTGACGGTGGACCTCAACTTCAACACGGGCGACTTCGGGGCTACCGCGACGACCGTGACGTTCAACGACGGCGACACCACGGAAGACATCACGATCACGGCGAAGAGCGTTACCGCCGACGCCGTGAAGACGATCTCCTACAGCGTCAGCGTCACGGACACCAGTCCGGATGACCAAGTCTACGACGACGAGGACGGATACACCGCCACGTCCACCACGGTCACCGTGAAGAACGTCCCCGAGTGATGAGCTGAGCTAACCCCAACCCCTCTCGCATCCCCGTGAGAGCGGCCCAGAATCGCCCCCGTCCGGTTCGCCGGGCGGGGGCAATTCGCCCCCGCCCCCGTTCAGGCCCAGCCCCCCGATCCGCCCGTCGAGAACTGCGAGTACGAGTGGTTTCACGACTTCTTCGACTGCGTGATGCTCCAGGTGACGATCTTCCCGCCGCAGATGGGATTCGCCTGCGACGAATGCCTGAAACGTGAGCTGAACCTGGGATCGGAGTGCCGGGTCACTAGAGAGACTTGGAGCCGGGGGGATGTGATCCGGGCCAAGTGTCGCCCCCCGGGTGAGGCCGGGATTCTGAGCGGGGAGACGGTGACTCTTCGGGGCACGGCATCGCCGGAGATCATTCAGGAGGAGGCATTGACGACTGACCCGGAAGCGTCCGGGTAACGTTGATCGTTGATGCCCGACACGCGGCCGGGGCGCCTGGTCAGGAGAAACCCGGGTTGGACGAAAGCAGCACGTGAGCGCCACACTTCTTCATCCCCTCGCCACGGTTCATCCGTCGGCGACCGTGGGCACCGCGGCGGTCGTGATGGAGGGGGCCATGATCGGGCCGGGCGTCACCGTCGGTTCCCGGGCGACGATCGGGGAGGGCGCGATACTCCGGCCGGACTCGCGGGTCGGCGAGTACGCGACCGTCGAAGCCTACGCCGCTGTCGGCTCGAGGGGAGAGATCGGTCCGGGCGCCGTGCTCGGCATGTACTCGACCATGGGAACCGGGTCAAAGCTGGGTGCCCAGGCCCGCGTGGACGCACGGGCCCGGGTGCGAAAGGGAGCCCATGTCGGCGACCGGGCCGTGGTGGGAAACCGCGCCACTCTCGGCCGCGGCGTCCTGCTCGAGTACGGGGCTGTCGTCGGCAACCGGGCGACGCTCGGAAACCTGGCCCGGGTGGGCGTCGAGGCGGAAGTGGAACTGCGCGCCCAGGTCGGCGGCTCGACCACCATCGGGTCCGGAGCGCGGATCGGCAAACGGGCCCGGGTCGGCCAGCGGGTCCGGATCGGAAAACACGCCGTCGTGGCCTCCAGGGCGGTGGTTCGGGACGGGGAGGTGGTGCGGTGAGGCGCAACGGTGGAAGTCGCGACTCTGAGTAGGGAGAGATCGGCAGGACAAGGGTCACGGCGACCTACGACTCCGGAGCCGACTGGACCATCGCTGAAAGGCGTGGTTCGACGAGATTACCGAAACCGAAAATGCGATTCGAGTCTACCGACAGCGCCGCCCGCTGCGTGGCCTCCATCGCGATCGAAGTCGTCGACCTGCCGTCTCTGAGACCTGTCGGCCGCCTACGACTCCATCACCGTACCGGCATCGCCTCGTCCCGATCCTTGAAGAACTTGCCCTCCTTCCCCCGCGAGGAGGATGCCGCCCACGGGCGTTTCCACAGTGACGCATCGGCGTGCAGTCGAGCGAGCGGGGGTCCTTAGTCCGTCCTCTCTCGGTCGAAGCCGTGCGCCCGACCCGGTCGATTTAAGGCCCGGCGGCGCGGGTCAAGGTCCAGTGACACAGAAAAGACATGTTATCAATCCATTTGGACATGAGAAAAGCATATACTGTCGCCGTTGAGAAGCCATGGGGGTATCTTGAAACCCCCATTCACTTCACAGTTCGCAATCCGTGGTTGCGAGTCGAACACGTCACAGGTACAATGAGAGGGATCCGCAGGGCCACTGGAACTCGCATGATCGATGCGACCGTTGCAAAGGAGCAGACCGGCGATGTCGGAGACCCGAACAGGCAACCATTCGGTGGGGACTTTGGGCAAGTCGAACCGGGTGCCGCGGCGCTGGGAGCCGCCGCCGTGTGGGCGTCGGGGTGCGGCGAGGATCTGGCGGGTATTGCGGGGGGAGGCCAAACCCGGCTTCGCTCACGGTCACGCCTGCAGTCGCCGAGCCGGTTGCGATCGGGCCATTCTACTGCACCGTCAACTCAGAAAGGATGTGGCAACATGACCACAGCACCTCACCACGCCCTGGCTCGCATCCTCGCCCTCGTGTTGTGCGTCACCCAATTCGGTGCCTGCGCGTCATTCGGACCTGTACCGCCGTCCAATAACGCGATGTTGGCGAGCCAGGAACGCATCAGGCTGCGCCTGACGGAAGCAGGGCTGAGGCGCGTCACAGCGGTGCACTCGATTCCGATCGACGAGGACGGTCGATTTGAGGGCGACCTGCTCCAGGTGACAGACAGCAGGCTGCACGTCCGCATCGACGCCGAGGTCGTTCAAGTACAGTTCGATGAGATCGTCCGGCTTGAGGCCGAATCCATTAGTTGGAAGAAGACGGCCGCCGCGGCGGGTGGAGTCGTCGCCGTCGGAGTGGCGTTGGTTCTCGTGGTGGCGGCCTTTTTGCCCGACTGGACATAGCTCCGGCCGTCCAACTCAATTGACTTCGACAGGAGACGCTCCGCCATGAATGAGAACGACATCAGAACAGGAGAATCCGAATGAAGCATCGCATCCGCTGGACACTGCTCGTCCTGTCCGTCCTGGTGCCGCTCCTGACTGTTACGGAAAGCAGCGCACAGGATACCGAGATCATGATCGCTTACGAGGCGAGGAAGAAGAGCGGGACTGCCGCAGGTATCCTGGGGCTGTTGCCCGTTGTGGGTCATGTGTACGCCGGCAATACGGTGAAGGGTCTTCTGCCGGCGACACTCACGGTTGGAGGTGTGATCGTTGTCGCCGCCAGTCAGCCGATTCTTGACGCGGAGGGATCGCCGGGAGGCCAGGCACTTGGCCTGTTGATGGCGGCTGCGGGTACGCTATGGAGCACCGTAAGCGCGGTCGGGGCCGCCAAGGAGTTCAATCGCGATCTTCTGGAGAGATTGGGGACCGAGAGGGTGACGATGGGCATGAGCTACCATCCGCATCGGGGAGTGGGCCTATCCTTCTCCGTACCCATAAGGGTTAGGCTCTTCACCTGTCGTGGTGGGTGGGGAGGATCCGAAGCTGAATCATAGGGC
>JAPPGI010000111.1 GCA_028874985.1 Gemmatimonadota bacterium
CGGAATACACGCACCGGACCCTACGGGCACCGCGCCACCTCCTGACCCTACCCGAATCAGCCGGTAATCAGCGTCGTTGTCCAGGCGTGAGTCAGTATCATCACACCCCCCAACACCCAATCGGGGGGGTCGAGAGACTCCGCCGCTCCGACCATCATGAACGCGCCCCCCGCGAGGCCGAGCGCCGACCCCGCCAGTGATCTCCAGAATCCATTCCCCACCAGCTTGTTGGCCCCTGCGGTCGCCGTCATGACGACCAGGGGCGAAACGACATTCATGACGTCCTCATCCGGGCAGATGACGTTGTCCCCCACCCACTCCTTGACACCCCCGGCGTTGAGATTCCGGACGGGGGGATGACACCACGAATACCAGTAGCCAACGCCCAGACCACAGGCCACCGTCGCGATTGCGGTCAATACAAACACCTTGCCCTGCGACGGCTTGTCGGCCCCGGCTCCGGTCCGGTCGCCCTCGGGCACCGGTGCCGGCGACGACGCCGTGCCGATGTGGGCGGACGATGCCGACAGGGAGGCTGCGGACGACCCAAGGAGACCATGGCCGCCGGACCGGGTGAGCACGCGGTCACCGTGGAACGGACTGCCCAGCGCCTCGGCGATTGCGGCCGAGAGCGGGCGTTCGGGTACGGATCGGGGCTGGCCCTCCACCTGGGCCGCAGGCGCGCCCAGCGACACCGGGAGGGCGCCGAAGAGAAGAATCGGCCTGCATGGATGAATCACGGTCATGGGCGGCTCCTCCGCTTGGGGCGGTCGCCATTGTCCGGCAATGGCTGCGATAGTGACTACGACCGAACGCGCCGCCGCTTACGCAAGGTCCGGTGCACCGGGTCGAGCCGTACTCGATAGCACGCCGTCAGAGGTCCTGCTCCGAACGCGCTCCCGTCGGCTGCGCCCTAGCCGACGCCCCGGTCCTGCGGACCACTACCGCTTGGCAAACAGAGTCGCCACCGTGGCGTGTGTGAAGGTGAGCACACCCATCCCGGCCTTGGACGACACGCCATCCGGTACGAACAGGGTCGCGAGCACGCCAGCCGTGGTGCCCAGCGCCGATCCCAGCACAGACCTGCCGAAGTCCGTTCCCGCCAGGTTGGCGGCGCCACCGGTCAGCGGAATGGTCCCCAGAATCCCTACCGTCATGATGAAGTTGGGCCTCACTTGGCAAGCGGATCGGTTCGGCTGCCACCGGAAACCGGCGTAACGCCCGACATCTCGGTTGGACTCGCACCAATCGTGCACGCGGAGCGTGAAGTAGTGACCCGCGGCCGCGGAAAGCGCGGTCCAAAGGAATACCTTGGCATGCGGCGGCGCGTCGTCTGCGGCTGCAACCTGACCGCCCGCGAACCGCGACGCCCGGGAGCCCGCCAGGCCGGCGTGGGGCCGGGAGGTCAATGGCGGAACGGCCGACCGCACCAGGAGACGCTGCCCTCCCGGCCCCGCGTGTGCGTGTTGGCCGTGGAGGGGACTTTGCAGCACCTCGGCCATCGCGTCCGAGAGGGGAGACTCCGGGGGAGATCCCGGCTGCGCCGAGATCTCGGAGGCGAACGCGGCGAATGGCACAGCGACGGTGCCGAAGAGCAGGACCGGTTTCCGAAGATGAACGTTCGTCATTGCGCGCCTCCCGTGGGGGATCAGCTGGAGTACAACGTGGTTATGGCGGCGTGACCCAGGGCAACCCCCACTACAGCCGAGGCGCTTTCGCAGTCCGACTCAGAGCACACCGTCCCGAGGACCACCACGCCGACTACGAAACCCAGCGCCGACCCCCCCAGGGACCTCCAGAAGTCCCTTCCCGCCAGTGTGGCGGCACCCCCGGTCATCGTGACGGTCGCCAGGGCTCCGATAACCATCAGGACTCCTTCATTTGGACAAAGGGCATCGCCCCAGGTCCCGGCCGCTGGATACACCAATGGAGGGTCGCCGCCGACGCACTGCTGCCAGTAGTAGGTCCCGGCGAAACCCGCCGCGGACGCGAGCGTGGTCATGAGAAACACCCTGCCGTGCGAAGGTCTGTCGTCCTCGGCCGAAGGTGCGCCGGCCGGGGCCGGGATCCGGGCGCCCGGAGGCTGCTCGGCAGGTGATGCCGCTGCGCTGGCAGGGCCGGGCAGGATAACGAGGCCGGGCGAACCGGACGGTGCGTGGTCGCCGTGAAAGGGACTGCGGAGCACTTCGGCCATGGCGTCCGAGAGGGGGCGCTCGGGCGTCGGTCGCGATTGGGCCGAGGTCTCCGCGGCGAGCGTGGCCGCCGTCACGGAAACGGCTCCGAAAAGGAAAACGGGTCTCCGAAGATGAATCGTGGTCATTGCGCGTCCTCCCTTGGCGGCTCCGGGGGCCCAATCGAGTCCCGATCGTGTAACGGAGTACATCTTACACGCGCGCACGTCCCGCTCCAAGTGAAATCCGGTCCGCGGACTAGACTGGGCCGTAGTGAAGCAGCCACGAAATGGCGGCCCCCTGCTACTCCCCCCTGGGCCCGCGCTCCGCCTCCTTCTTGAGCCGGTCACGCCGCCTGACCGAGTGCAGCCCGGTCAGCAAAGCGTTCGGAGAACCGGACCTGACACCCCCCTGCACCAGGGCGTCCCTGATCTGCGGAACGCTGTAGGAGTTCCCGTACATGGCCAGGAACTTCCGGTACGCCGCCGTCGGTCCCATGCCCTTGAACGTGTCCGGCGGTACCTCCGGATGGCCTGTCCCGGCACTCTTCCGCCGACGCCTCCGCTTGACCGGACCCCGTTTCGGGACCTGCCTTGCCGAACCCCCATCGGCCAGCAGCGTCTTCAAGCCATCGACCGCCGTTCGCAACGCATCTCCCCGTTGCTCGTGCGCGGCCAGCTCGGCTTCCGCCTGTTCCAGCGCGACCCGGTAGTTGCTCTTCGCCTCCGCGTCCATTGCTCAGCTCTTCTCCTTCGGTCTTGAACATTGATTGCCATGATCCCGGCCGGGGCGGGAAATCCGGTCGTGGATCGAGTGCGAATCCCCCCGCTCATCACCTGGCGTGGCGAACGGGCGGCATCCGAAACCGAACATCATGGGGAGGGCCGGGAGGCTTTCGCAAGCGAGGCGCGATGATGGTGAGGTGTGGAAGAGGCGGGCGGTGCCACACGTCCCTGAGCCCCTTACTGATCCTCCCGCAACCGCACTAGCCTGCAATACCGGGACTGGATCAGCCGCCCGTCGCGGCTAGATTACTCTCGAACCTTCGGACGCGACCAGAGGGACATAACCCATGAAGACAGCAACCGCCGACCCGCCAAGGGTCGCACCCGACATCGAGCGGCCGCCCTTCAAGGTGGCCGACCTGTCGCTGGCCGAGTGGGGCCGCGACGAAATCCGCCTGGCCGAGCACGAGATGCCCGGACTGATGGCCATCCGCCGCGAGTACCGCGACAGCCGACCGCTTGCGGGCGCCCGCATCATGGGCTCTCTGCACATGACCGTGCAGACCGCCGTGCTCATCGAGACCCTGATCGACCTGGGGGCCTCGGTGCGGTGGGCCTCGTGCAACATCTTCTCGACGCAGGACCGCGCCGCGGCGGCGGTCGTCGTGGGCCCGGACGGCAGCCCCGACGATCCCCGCGGGCCCGCCGTATTCGCGTGGAAGGGCGAGACGCTGGAGGAGTACTGGTGGTGCACCGAACAGGCGCTGACCTGGCCGCGCGGCTTCGGCCCCACGCTTCTCCTCGACGACGGCGGCGACGCCACCCTGCTCGTCCACCGGGGCGCCGAGTTCGAGCGCCTCGGCCGGGTTCCCGACTTCGACCCGGCCACCGACAGCGAAGAGTACGGCGTGATCCTCGCGCTCCTGCGCGCCCACCAGCGCATCGACGACGGGCGCTGGCAGCGCATCGCAGCCGACATCCGGGGCGTCTCCGAAGAGACCACCACCGGCGTCCACCGCCTCTACGAGATGGCGAAGAGGGGCACCCTCCTCTTCCCCGCCATCAACGTCAACGACTCGGTCACCAAGTCCAAGTTCGACAACGTCTACGGGTGCCGCCACTCGGTCGTCGACGGGCTCAACCGCGCCTCCGACGTGATGCTCTCGGCCAAGGTGGCGGTGGTGATGGGGTACGGCGAGGTCGGCAAGGGGTGCGCGCAGGCGCTCCGGGGACAGGGCGCGCGCGTCGTGGTCACCGAGATCGACCCGATCTGCGCGCTCCAGGCCGCCATGGAGGGGTTCCGGGTGGCGCGCCTCGAGGACGTGATCGAGACGGCCGACATCTTCATCACGGCGACGGGCAACCGCGACGTGGTCACCATCGGCCACATGCGCCGCATGAAGGACAAGGCGATCGTGGGCAACATCGGCCACTTCGACAACGAGATCGACATGGCGGGGCTGGAGG
>JAPPGI010000031.1 GCA_028874985.1 Gemmatimonadota bacterium
ACAAATGAAGCACCGGACCCTACCCGGCACCGCGCCACCCCCCGACTCTACTTTTCCCCCTCCAAGGCGTCGTCGCAGGGCACGCTACCACCGGATCCCCTCAACCACCACCCCGCTGCAGCGGCCACACCTGCACGTAGTCCACACCGAGATCGTCCCTGACCCGGGCCAGGATGTAGTCCTCGCCGATCTCCAGAATCCCCATCCGCTCCGGCAGCTCGAAGAACCCCAACACCCGGCCTTCGGGATCGAAAACGGTGAAGAGCGTGCCGGGCGTTTCCTCACCGGGGGCTTCGTATTCGTAGACCCAGAGGTGGTCCAGACGGTCTTCCCTGACGGCGGCGAAGGCCGGCAGGTGTTCGGCGACCGGCATGGCGCGCAACTCCCTTCGTTTCGCGCGCTCGTCCGCGGGCTCCGCAATGTGGGACACTCGTTCGAGGATCTCGGCCTCGACGTGAGCATCGGTGGGGACGCGCGGTACGTGGTCCATGCGGACGATCCGGGCCAATGAGCCGTCACGGGCAAACGCCCGCAACTCGTAGCGGCGGTTGGAGGTGACGATGAACAGGTCGCCCCAGGCTCGCCGGCGTACGGAGCGCCCGAACATCACCGGTTGCCGGCCCCCGTCGTCTCCACGGACCGCTTCCCGGCCGGGATGAGTCCCGAGCGAACCCCGCAGCCCGCCTCCGGCATCCCAGACCTCCACATCGGCGGAGTCGGCGTAGGCATCGTCCTGCCCCGCCAGGATCAGGCCGTTTCGGGTTACATCGACCGGCCACAGATGACCGCGTCGATCCAGGTAGTCCCACCGGCTCCGCTCGGGGATGAAGCGGCGCGCGAACTCTCCGTCCGGGCCGAACACGGTCAGCTCCGGGTACAGGTATTGCCACACCAGAATCGAGTCGCCCGGCAACGTGGCCATTCCCCAGAGCTGGCCGCCGCCGAACTCCCCGGGGCCCTCGCCCCGTCCCCCCCAGGTCTCGAGGTGGACGCCACTGCTGCGGTCGAAGACCCGCAACTCCTTCGGTCCGTCGTCCCCGATCACGATCCGCCCGTCCGCAAGCACGGTTGCGCCGAATACTCGCTCGAACAGGTAGGGTTCTTCGCCATCGAGCCGGCCGATCGACACGAGCGGCTCCGGCCCGAGCCGCCAATCCAGCCGGGAGCCGTAGGGCGGGCGGGCGTTCTCGACGATGCGGACGCCCGCGCTGTCGCGAATCTGGACGCGAATCCCGGTTGAACCCGCGGCCTCCTGGCCCGCTGCGACGCCCACCGGCATGAGCGCGGCGGCGGCCGCGGCGATGTGGATCCCGATGTTCCTCATCTGCACCTTCCTGGCCATTGTCGGTCCCCGGTCTTGTCCACGGGCCACCGGCGCGTGGTACCGTGCCGTGTCCTCTGCAAGCTAGATTCATGCGTCCCCAGACCGCCACCCACCCCTCTCCGGAGACAGCCGCTTGGCCGACCCCAAGGACCGCTTCGGCACCCGCTGCGTTCACGCGGGCCAGTCGCCCGAGGCCGCAACGGGCGCGATCACCACCCCGATCTTTCAGACCTCCACCTACGTGCAGGACGGCGTCGGGCGCCACAAGGGCTACGAGTACGCACGGCTGCAGAACCCCACCCGGGAGGCCGCCGAGGCGAACATCGCGGCCCTGGAGGGCGGCGCCCACGGCATCGCCTTCGCGAGCGGCCTGGCGGCGATCGAGTGCCTGGTCAAGGTCGTGGCCGCCGGAGGCCACATCGTCAGCGAGGAGAACCTCTACGGCGGCGCGGTCCGCATGTTCACCCGGGTGCTGAACCGCCTGGGGATCGAAGTCACCTTGGTCGACACCCGCGACCCGGGCGCCCTCCGGCGCGCCATCCGGCCCGGCGAGACCCTGCTCGTCTACCTGGAGACGCCCACGAATCCCCTCATGCGGGTCACCGACATCGCGGCCGCCGCCCGCATAGCACACGGCGCCGGCGCGCTCCTCTGCGTCGACAACACCTTCGCCTCGCCGTACAACCAGAGGCCGCTCGAGCTGGGCGCCGATGTCGTCGTGCACTCCACGACCAAGTACCTGAACGGCCACTCCGACGTGCTCGGGGGGATCCTCGTGCTCGACGACGGCGCCCTGGCCGGGGAGGTCCACTTCGTCCGCAAGTCCACCGGACCCGTGCCGGGCCCCATGGATTCGTGGCTCACGCTGCGCGGCACCAAGACGCTGCACGTGCGCATGCCGCGCCACAACGAGAACGGCATGCGGGTCGCCGAGTTCCTGCAGGACCACCCGGCGGTGCGCACGGTCCACTATCCCGGCCTCCTCTCCCACCCCGACCACGACCTGGCCGGCCGGCAGATGAGGGGATTCTCCGGGATGCTGTCGGCGGAGCTCGCCGCCGGCGACGCGAAGCGGCTGGCCGAGGGGACCCGTATCTTCCGTCTGGCGGAGAGCCTGGGCGGCGTGGAGTCGATGGTCTGCATACCCTCGCTCATGACCCACGCGTCCGTCCCCGAGCCGGAGCGGCTCCGCATGGGCATCACCGACGGGCTGGCGCGGTTTTCGGTGGGCATCGAGGACGGGGCGGATCTCGTCGAAGACCTGGACCGGGCGCTGCGTAGCGGGCGCCGTACCCGGAATCGCCGCACAAGCCCGGCACTCACAGGAGGATAGATCATGACAGACAGGGACTACGAGTTCGAGTACGACTTCGACGGCGGCAGTGGTGACGGAGACGGGAGCGCGAGCGGCGGAACCGGGAGCGGGAACGGCGACCGGAACGGCACCGACCGCGTCGTCCTCACCGACATCGCCTCGCGGGTCTGGGAGCACCCGGCCGACCGGGCCGCGCTGGCCGCGCTGCGCAAGCTCCCCATGTTCGACCAGGTGCTGCGCGCCCTCTTCGGCTTCTTCGGCGAGAAGCCCATACGCCTCGCCTTCCAGGCCAACGCGGTGCAGGTGGGGCCCAGCCAGTTCCCGCGCATCTGGGACCTCTACTGCGAGGTCTGCGACACGCTGGACGCGCCCGCGCGGTACCCGCTCTTCGTCTCCCAGAACCCGGTCGTGAACGCCGGCGCCTACGGCATGAAGGAGCCCTTCATCATCCTGAATTCGGGCACGCTCGCGCTCCTCTCGGACGACGAGGTGGCCTACATCCTCGGCCACGAGGTAGGCCACGTCATGAGCGACCACGTGCTGTACCGGACGATGACGCAGCTCCTGATCGAGCTCGCCAAGCTGGGCTTCCCCATCGTGGGACTGGCGGCCCGGGCCATACTGGTCGCGCTGCTGGAGTGGAATCGCAAGAGCGAGCTGTCGTCGGACCGGGCCGGGCTGCTCGCGATCCAGGACCCCGAGATCGTGATGGCGTCGATGCTGAAGATGGCCGGCGGCGGATCCGACGAGGAGACCTCGCTCCCCGAGTTCATCCGCCAGGCGGAGGACTACCGGGTCTCCGGCGACGTTGCCGACCAGGTCTTCAAGGTGCTGAACCTGCTCGGCCAGACGCATCCCTTCTGGGTACTGCGCCTCTCCGAGCTTCGGGCGTGGATCGAGACCGGCGACTACGACCGGGTGCTCCGGGGCGACTACCGGCGCCGCGGCGACCCCGATCCCACGTACAGCGACGACCTGTCCGAGGCCGCCAATGCGTACAAGTCGGGCGCGAAGGACTTCGTGGGTCAGATGTCGGATGCGGCCAGGCGGGTCGGTGAGAGCTTCATGGACTCGTTCCGCAAGTGACGCCGGGCCCGTGCGCATTCTGATCGCGGGCAACGGCGGGCGGGAGCACACGCTGCTGTGGAAGCTGCGGCGGGATGCGCCGGAGGCGTCCTTCCACGTGACGCGGCCGAACGGCGGGATGGCGGGCGAGTGCACGGCGGTGGACATCGCGCCGGGGGACGCGGCGGCCCTGTCCGCGTGGGCGGCGGACAACCGGATCGACCTGGCCGTCATCGGCCCCGAGGGACCGCTCGCGGCGGGTGTGGCGGACCGGATGGAGGAGCGGGGGGTTCCGGTGTTCGGGCCTTCGGCGGCCGCCGCCCGGATCGAGTCGAGCAAGGCGTTCGCGAAGGACCTGATGGCGGGCGCGGGGGTGCCGACGGCGACCTACGAGGTGCACACCGACCCGGACCGGGCGGCCGCGCGTATCGAGGCGTGGGGGGCGCCGGTGGTGGTGAAGGCGTCGGGGCTGGCCGCGGGCAAGGGGGCGGTGGTGTGTGCAACCGTGGAGGAGGCGGTGCGCACCGCGCGCGAGATGCTCGGGGGGGGCTTCGGGGAGGCGGGGAGCCGCGTGGTCATCGAGGAATTCATGGAGGGGGAGGAGCTCTCGGTCTTCTGCATCGCCGACGGCGAGGACTACGTGACGCTGCTGCCGTC
>JAPPGI010000127.1 GCA_028874985.1 Gemmatimonadota bacterium
GGGGAAGTAATCCAGCCCTTTAGCGGTCCGATGTCGAAGAATGGACCGTCTTTCAGTGCGCCCCATAGTGCGATTCGGAACTCCTGTTCGTCGTTGAAGTCCTGACGCTTCTGAAAAACCAGATCGCGGTGACGGAGGCCAGGGTCGCTCGCAACGTACCGAAGGCCAAGGGACGTTTCCTCAACGTACTCAACGCCCCTTCCCTTCACCGAATAGCCTTTTCGTCTTCCCAACGCGACCATCTTCTCGCCGAGGTCAGCGGCGTCGGAAACTACGGCTGTGAACTCGCCGAACTTGCGATGCACGAGCGCCAGACGGCGGAGTTGCTCCCTGAAGCTATCGATGACCTCGTCAGGGGTATCGGCGTCCTCGGGCCAAAGTAGCCCGCTCATGCTCAGGACGTTTGTCGACTCCCCCGGCGTGAAGTAGACGTAGCTACCCGGAACCAAGTCAATTGGGTGGCCATCGATTGCCACCTCTCGGATGTTCGCCGCAGGAGAAAAATCGGTCCCGTCGGTGAAATCCATACGCTCCCCGTCCTCCGTCGCTCGGTATTCTTCCAGCGGGGCAGCACGGATATGCCCATTGAGGAAGCGGTCTGCGTACTCTCTCTTTGTGAACGTCTTGAACAATAACGCGAAGCGTTTCATGAGGAACCTTTCCGTGGCATGCGCGTTCGTACCGGCGGACACGTCTCCGGCATGGAGGATGAAGCCGCGCCGCAGTACCGCCGTCCGCGCAACTCCGCGCGCTGCGGCGTCGAGGATAGCGCCCTCCCCGTGCCGGTCGTTCCTCGCTGACCCGAGCCGGCGAATGAGCTACCGAAAAATCCCGTCCAGCCCAAAGCTCAACCTCCAAGCGCTCTCGCTTCCCGCACGAACGAACGTATCGAGAACGGCTATCAGATGCTGCCGAGACTGTTCGTCGCGCTGAAAAAGGTCACGGTGGTCAGCCAAGTAGCGATCCACGATTCCCACGATCACTTCTTCCGCTAGCGAATCGTACTCGTAAGCCCCCTTCCGTCCCCCCAGAATGACGCGCGCTACTTGACTAAACACCCCTCGCGGATCAATGGGGATGAGAACTTCGAGTGCCTCCAAGAGGCGGTGACTGAGGTGCGGTAGTCCCACATCGGCCAACACGTCGAAAACGCCCCGCGACTCCGTGTAAAAGCGCCGGAGCACCTGCTCGCCATGACGCGTGTCGTCATCCTTAGCGCCTGAAGCAGAGTACAGGCTCCAACCCACCGAGTCCAACACGACCGCCAAGCCCTTGGTTTGTTCCTCGTTTGAACCTCCTGTTGCGCGATGAGTCTTCCCTTGACGTTCTACTCCCCGCTGGAAACCGGCCGCTGCTCCTTTCGCGACGCGCAGTAGGAACCCCCAACTTCTCCTTCGGGCCGCGTCAGCTTCGGGGTCGCAAGGATCAACCGGACCAGCGACGAGAATGTCACGGAAACTGTGGAGGAGGTGGCCGACCTCCTCCAGATGAGCGACGGGATCATCAGCGATCCCGTCGATTACGGCGCAGGCGGTATCATCCCTGCCCCAAACGAAGAGGCCCAAGAGCACATCGGCGCATGAATTGGTTAGCTTCTTCCGGTCGGGCTTGTCGGCGACGGCCTGCCTGATACCTATGGCAATCCTAGACGCCCGCTCCGGCTCCTTAGCCTTCAGGAAGCAGAGCGAACGTTCGACCAACCCTCGCAGAACGCCGATGCTGCGGTCGCGGGCCATCTGCTCCATCATCCTGCATGTCCACTCCGGATCGTCGGCATACCGCACCATCAACCGGCTGGCAACCTGGTATCGAACTGACGGTGCGGGATCGGCGATCAATCGCTCGATGGCAGCGACAACGTCCGAATCGTCGCAGGAAGGATGCCGCAGGATTCTCATTAGACCCGCCGCCGCCTCTACACGCGCAGCCGGGCTACCCCACGAGGGGTCGACGAACCGCTCGTCCGCGTCAATGGCGACGGTCGGGGCTCGGTTCGTGCTTGCCTCCAAGAGCACAGTTCGCACGAATGCGCCCTCGTCCTCGTGGCAACGAAGCGTCTCCATTTTCGCAATCGCCGCGCACGCCGCCGCCAAGCTGCCCCAAGCGACATCCGCTTGCCTCTCGTGAACGCCGTCAGCTTCAGAGGATCGCAGCGCGCTGTTCAGTTCAGTCAGGTGCGGAAACACCTCGGCTAGCCTCCGAGACTCAGGGGCCTCGTTGAGGTGAGCATCCGCAAAGTCCGTGACTGGCCGCTCCAAGGCGCGAACTCGCCGGTTCGGCTCCTCGTCGACGGGGACTCCCTCTTCGGCAAGTAGCTCCGCTTCATCGACGGCTTGGGTGCCGAACTGGAAGGTGATACCATCCTCGTTTTCGGGAATCGCGTCGGCAGCGTTTAGCTCAGACATGCGCGTCCGAGACTCTGCGGTGACCAGCCCTTCCCCGGGCAGACAGCCGAGCATGCGATCACGAATACGCTCCGCCCAATCTCGGTGTGCTGGGACGGCGTCTTCGGGGATGGCAAGGATAGAGCGTTCGATCTTCGCTCGCTCAGTCTCCGGCAGGTCGAGAAAGACGGCGGCGTTTAGTCTTCCCACATCCCTGATCGTGTCGGGACACATAAGCACGGGAAGAGACCACCCGACGGCCCGGATCCGCATTCCTATCCGGTTCGGATGGCGGGCTCCCGATCCGAGCAGCCTCCGCCACACCACCGCCAGCTGAGAAGTCCGCAAGAGGGCGTCCAGGAGGTCGGCGATTCTCGCTGCGCCTCCCCGTTGGTCGGCGAACTCCTCCAGTTGCCGCTGCACGCAATCCAATAGCTGGATTGCATGCTGGTGAGGGTGGGCTTGGCCGCGGTCCCAGATACGACTGTGGTCGGCTAGAAGACGAGCGCGCGCCCCATCAAGGTCGAATTCGACAGCATCCCCCTCTGGAGGGGAGTGGCGGATGGTGACGTAGTGCTCCAAGGCGGCATTCATGGCCTCCACGGCTTGCCGTGGCGCGGCACGCAGGAACGCCGGGTATGATTGGACCAATCGGTAGAGCGTACTCTGGTGGTCTTGGCGCCGATTCGACGTCAACGACAGGACTCCGCGCCGTATGAATGTCGTTGTCTCGGACGTTTCGGCGTATCCGAAGGCGGCTAGGTAGATGTCTCTGACCAGGTCCGGATCCTGGGCCGCTAGAGGTACTATGGCGTCAGCAAGCACGCTCAGTTCTTCGCCCCCGCGCCGAGTGAGGTGGTCCGGCGCGATAGCTCGCCGAAGTAACTCGGAGGATGCTCGGGCATCGGTCCCGATCATTCGGCAAACACAACGCATGGTCCGCCCAAGGAGTCCAGCGTGCCCCTGGCTCTGGTCCCACGCGAACACGAGTAGACGGCGACTGGCTGCACCCAGTTGCCCACGCAGTCGAGCAGAAAGTTGGACTTCGGTCGTAAGCTTCCATAGGATCCAGGACGCTGGATAGGCGCATCCGATGGTAGGCAGGTTGCTAAGCCGCCCCGCGAGATCGCAGAGTAGGCCAAAGGCCTCGGCCTGAGAACCGCGCTCTCTCAGGAGAGCACGGACGCAGTATGCCAGCGCATTCTCTGCCGACGTACGAACCGATTCCTCTGGGTCAGCAAGCGCCACCAAGAGTGGTTCGTATTCCTGAACGGTGACCCCAATCTCGGCGGCCACGCCGGGACCGATCAGCTTGCCAATCTCAGGAATCTCCGTTGGATCACACACGGCGAGAACGGCTTCCCAGAACGCTTCCCGCGTCCCGCTTGGTTGGTCGAGTGCCCAGAGATAATGGAAATGCATGACGAGACTAGGTCTGCCGAGCAGCACGAAGGCCGGGTCCGCCACGAGGAACGCCACCAAGCGACCGACATCGCGCCGAAGCAGCAGTCGCGCGACGGCATAGTCGAACAGAACGTGATGCGCGAAGACCAAGGTTGAGTTGCGCGGAGTGCTCTCCGGTTGCGGCTTCCATTCCACGAGCACCTGCTCGTAGAGGAGGTCGTAAAGATGCGGCCCTGTCGCGACCGACTCGACAACATCTTGATCGACATGCAGGACTCGGTCACGGGACATAGCGGTGACCACTTCGCGAAGGACCGCTTGTCTGGACGGAGCATCGCGCTTGCCGCCGCTTCCCAACACTCGCTCATGCCAGTAGAGGTCTAGCAGAGCCAATTGGCTTCCCACCTCCCGAATCGCCTTCGGATCCGTTCCGCTCTCCAGCAACTCAGCGGCGAGCCGGAGATTGAAGGGGACGTGTAGGAGTTCAGCGACCAGTGGCGGTGCCGACTTAAGGGGACCTCGAATAATGGCTGATTCGCGGGAATCGAGGCACTTGCAACGC
>JAPPGI010000073.1 GCA_028874985.1 Gemmatimonadota bacterium
GTTGCAAGTGCCTCGATTCCCGCGAATCAGCCATTATTCGAGGTCCCCTGGAATCGCGGTGTCAAAACGAGTTGCGAGGTCTGGTCGGCGCGAACAGAAATCCTAGAACTGTCGCCAAGGTTGTAGTGGGAGATGCGGTTAGGTTGGATGCTGTCTTGCGTAGTCGCAGGCGTTTTCCGTTTGTCCTGTCCTCGCCACCGTACTGCCGATCAGTAGAGTATAGTCGTAGACACCGTCTTGAACTGTTCTGGCTGGGGTTGGTCGATGGCAAGGATGACTATCTTGATCTTAAACATCGTTATCTCGGTAGGGACTACGTGCGCGTCGGAGATTGGCGGGACGATGAAGAGTTCGGCCTTGAGAATCTGGACGGTGTAATTTCAGCAATTCGCGTTGCTGATCCCCACCGCAGCCGTTCAGTACATCATTACTTTGCCCATATGCGTCAGGCCTTGGCAAGGATCTGGGGTGTCATGACATCGGATGGAACCCTAGTTCTGGTAGTTGGCGACTCGACGTGTAAGGGTATCCGCATTGACACCGCCAATCATCTAGTCGATCTCGCACGGCCTTGGTTCGAACTCCAATATCGGTTTAGCTACGCAGTCCGAAATCACTATATGCAGTACGGCTTGTGGAACGGTGACGGAGTAAACGAAGAGCATGTCTTGGTGATGAAGGCTCGGGCAGGGGACGACGCCAGGTCAGAACCACGCTGAACGGCGACGGTACACGCGGTAGGGCCTCTTTCGCCCCGAGTATCCCCACGATCACCATACACCCTTTGGAACCGCGCATTGCGCATCGGGTCGGTTTCCGGTTTAGTCCCGTCGCAGAAGCGCGCGAGTACCGGGTGCCGGGGCACGGCTCGGATCGTACTTTCTCCGCGGCGTTGGATGACCTTGGACCGCGTTTGGACTCGCCCGTCGGGAGTGCGTGACTACGTGGACCAATCTCCATCCACCAGATCGCCTACGAGGGGATCAAGCACTTCAGGCACTTCGCCGATCGCAGTGATCCCAAGGTAGAGCGAAGCCCGAGATAGGCCGACGTAGAGCAACTTCTCGGCTAGTCCAGGGAAACGGGCCGCGATCCCGCCCATATCGTGAAAAAATGCAGCCTCGAACTCTACACCTTTGATGTGCTCCACGTTGAAGATGCGCACTGAGGCGGCTTCGCCTAGTACTCGACCAGTGTGGCATGGATCGATCTCGATATTCCCGCCTAGCGCAGGTGCTTCGTCGAGGGCCTGAGCGAGAGAGTCCACCGACGACTCGTCCGGTACGAGGACGGCGATGGTCGGAATCACCCGGTGGTGGTCGTAACTCCGCCGAATCTCGACGACGCGGCGTGCTATCCAGTCCGCGCAGTCCTGCAGGTCAGTACCAAAATGGAGCAGCGGGGGCGGGTCGTGTTCGGAGGGAGGGTAGGGCGAAATGGTCGGAGGCACATTTCCCGTGCTGGCCTCGTAGAGTCGATTGGTGGCGGCAAGAAGGCGCTGGGACTGACGATAGCTCACGTTGAGACCAGCTCGATGCACGGCCGCCAGTCCGACCTCCTTGGCGAGAGCCTCATACTCTTTCCATTCTCGTAGCCCGAAGTGAGTCATCCTCTGCATGAGATCACCAGAGAGCGTAACGCAGTCGTACTCGGGATTGGCCAACATCGCCATGCAGGCGAGTTGCATGGGAGAGAAGTCGGTTGCCTCATCTACCGCGATGATCTCACGCAACGAGGATTCAAAGACCTCGGACAGATTCGACCTAGCTGAGCGCTGGAACGATGGAGTCGCTCGCCGAAGGCGAGAAAGCCACAACTGAAACAGGAGCACCAAATCCAGCTCATCTGGGCCGATGCTCTTCCCTCTCGAAGTGATTGACTCGACCGCGCGATCCCGGACATCGGCGTGCAGGAACCCGTTTAGACGTCCCGAAAAGTGTGTACGACGAAGCCAAAGGTAGAAGAGACCAACTTGGTCTACCACGTTGCGATCGGGGCCGACACAGGCCGAACGGACCAAACCGGTCAACAGAGTCGGAGCAAGATCCTCAACGTCACGGTCATTGATCCAGACTCGAACGTGATCGAGCATGGTCCGTTCGCGCTTGGTCAAGCGGACTCCGGCAAGCCCTTGTCGGAGTGCGAGCTTCCGCAGGAGGCTGCGCGCGAGAGAGTTGATGAGCTCGACATGCTCGTTCGCCGTCGTGTTGGATGCTCGCTGACCCCCATCACCTACCTCTTGGTCGTCGGTTTCCAATCCGCCATCCTCCGCATTGCTCGAACCACTCTGAAGCTCGCCAAGAGCCTCGACGAGCCGCTTGTGGACTTGTTCGTCGGCTAGGATTCTAGCATGCAGGCGCGTTGCAAGGCGCCTGAGATGTTCAAGCCCCTCGCGTTGCGCTTTGGTTGCAGCCTCGTTCTTGCGGTCGTACAGTGATTGGAAGATCCTCATCAGTTCGGAAGGAGTACGGGCCTCGCCTGCTGTAGCCAAACGATTCTGCACTTCACGAAGCAACGTTGGGTCACTCGAAGCGTTTGCGTCGATCTTGAAGATCCGTCTGTGCCTTTGCGCGACGAAGTCTGAGAAGGTCTCACAGAGTGCAGTAATGAATGCTGGCCATTCGTCAGGCTGCACATCGAAGGTCCTCGACTCTGACCGGAACGCCGTGCGGTCCTTCACGAATCGACTCTTCTCAGGGTCGGCCGTCACCAGTCCCATTTGGTGGGCAAGTTGATCTCGGTATCCCCGCCAAGTCTTGACCTTCCTCGAATCCGCCACGAGTCCCTTGGCGCTCATAGCTTCCTTGAGGTAGTGCAAGAGGAGTTCGTTTGGCGTGAAGAGCAGGTAGGCAGTGGCGGGATCCTCAAGGCGATCGAGCGCGGTATCAGAAAGACCAGGAACGTGATCCCGAATGGTGTTCCGCTCCGTGAGCAAGTTGATCCTGTCTAAGAGGGTCGTCGTCTTCCCTGTTCCCGGCCCCCCGTGGATTATGACTTGTCCGTGCAGAATCTGCAGCCGTTTCACGCGAAGCTGCTCCGCATCCAGCTTCGGTTGGTTCCGCAACGCAGCACTCGTAATGACATGACGGATTCGGACGCGGCTGGCCTCCCGAAAAGCTTGCCTGCGTCGCTCCCGATCCTGCATTAGAGCCTCGATCTCGCCGATCTCATCCTCAAGCTCGGGTACGACCTCAAGCTCGCCGATCAACTCTTCGAGCTCGCCAACGAGCACTCTTAGGGAGACAAAGTTGAGAGGGACATCCGGTTGGACGTACATTGCTCCATTGATCGCGTCGTTTCCCCGAGGGATGTAGTGCGTGCTACCGATGACCTTCAAGGCCGCCGTTCCCCATGCCCTTTGAAGCCCAACAGGGAGAGTTAGCTGTTCTCCCAGACGGTCGCCGTACTCGTCCAGAAGGAGTCCGAGAGGTGCGTTCTTGCTGACCACTTTACCTTGGTCCAGCGCTGTCGCCCGCACGACCCCTCCGGTTGCGGTACCGGTCCAAGTGCGGTGTACCTGAAGAGGACCAGCATATCGCTCGACTAGCCAGCACACATGCTGCTTACCAACTGCATCTTCAAGTACCACCCGACTGAACGCAGGAAAGGAGATTTCGTCCTCTCGTTCGCGGTCCCGCCGGACGAGAATGTCTCGACCGGCGTCTACCTGTTGCTGCTCAACGGTCATTTGCGATCCTGCCTTCTCGAAGCAGAGCGGTGCAGCAGGTGAACAGCGGCATTCCGTCAGACCCCAAGGCCTTTCCGACACTCGGGCTCGACCCGCTCCATCGGCAGGTCGGGATGCTCGGTCACCCCTTCCTCAGTTTGGCCGCACCCAGCCGCACGTGAGCTGGCCCACGGTGCTACGATCAGCCCGCGCACGCCACGCCGGTCAGCGCACGCGCCGGACACCGCCCCGACGTTGGTCTGCGGTCGGGTACAGAACGGGGACCTCCAACCTCCAGAGTCGATGGACCGTCGCACGCGAGAGCCTGGCCGGGCGGTCTCCGAACGCGATGGCACCGGGTTCGAGTAAGGCATCGGGATGCGAGGGGTCAGAGGTGAGCGGGTGGTGTCCGGCGACAATCAAGGTGAGACCGGGGGGTCGCGACGCTTCGAGTCTTAGGACGATGGCGGAGTCTTGGGAGGGGGGCAAGGGACGCGGAGGGGGCCGGCTGGGAAGGACGGCGCGGGGGCCCGGTTCAGAGGCTGGCTGCCGCCCGGCTCGGCTCCTTCTGTGTCCGGGCGACCAAGCCACTGTTTTGGACCTCGCACCGCGACCACAGAGCGGAACCTGTCAACGATTGAGAGACACATTGCGGAATCAGTTTAGTGATCCGTCC
>JAPPGI010000088.1 GCA_028874985.1 Gemmatimonadota bacterium
GGCCGTGAGTAAGGCTGGCTTGACGCAGGCTAAGGGCGTCAAGCCAGCATACCCCGCACACTCACACAGATTCGCATCTTCCTGTGTTCTTTGAGCTTACGGGATTTGGTGGCCCGATTCCCTCCGTTTGACTCCCTCCGATTGGGATCTCAGGTGCGAGCCCTCGGGCGGCTCTCCAAGGCCGTCCGAAGCTGTCCAGCGTCGGCCTGCTGATAGCAGCGCAGGACCGTCTGGGGGCTCTTCCATCCGCCAAGCTCACAGAGGACCTTGAGCGGAAGATCCATCAGGTCCGTCGCGAACTTCCGGCGCAGCGAGTGCCAACCCCGGCCCCGCTTCGGCTCCAGTCCCGCGAGGGTCTGGGCCTTTGTCCACCATTTGTGCGTGGACACACGACCGATGCCCCTCGTGACATCCATCGGCGAGGGCAGCACCGGGGCATTGCCGGTCCCCCGGCTCATCCTTCGCGCTTCCTCCAAGACGGCGAGCGCCTCGGCGGTCAAGGGCGTGACGTGTTCGTAGCCCGTCTTCTCGTGCTCCGCCCTCCACCGGATGGTCTTGTCCTCGAAGTCGATGTCGGGCCAGCGGAGCTTGCGGATGGCTCCGATCCTGTGCCCGGTCTCGTGCGCCAGCACGAGCGCGACGTGGCACCGCCAATCGAACTGCCGCGAGACCCGCAGCAGCGCCTGGTACTCCTCTTCGGTCAGAACAACCCGGTTGGGGTTCTTCTCGACGGGCTTCCGGAGGCCCTTCAGCGGGTTCCTGTCCAGCAGCAGGCGGCCCTGCTCGTCCCTCGACCTCGCCGCCCAGTTGAGCACCGCCATGAGGAACGTCAGGTCCCATTCGATCATCCGGTTGCCCACGGGCTTTCCACTGGGGCCGACCGTGCCCGCGCGGCGCTCCCTGATGAAGCGGTCCCAGTCACGCTGGGAGAGTGTCTCCGGCCTTCGGTCCCTGCCGAAGAAGTCGAGGAACATCGCCATCGCTCCTCTATCCCGCTGCCAGGACTTCCGCCCCTTCGTGGGCGTCACCTCCTCGCCGTAGATTTCAAAAAGCCGTCCCAGCGTGAGCGGCCCGGCCTCGGCGTCCTTCTTGCCCCCGATCTCCGGGCCAGCGAATCCGGCCGCGAACTCGTCCGCCTGCCTCTTCGCCCTCACCCAGTCGCGGTGTCCGAGCGACCGGGTGAGCCTGCGCCCGTTCTCGCGCCACTCAATCTGGAAGTTGCCGGTCTTCGGGTCCGGGAAAATCCGGACCCGGTTCCGGCCCCATTCGCCGGCACCGTACGAGCGCCGACTTCGTTTCGTGCGTGCCATCATTCGATTCCTCTCGATGATGGACCGCACGATCTGCGCGAACGAAAGCTCGCGCGGGCGGGGGGTTTCCGCTAGTCTTCGGTTGACCGTCCTTGGCACGGTCGGCCGTCCGGCGGAGGGCGCGGGATTCAGGCTTGCGGGGCAGCCGCCACGGCGGCGCTGGTTTCTCCGGTTTGTGGAGGAGCCAGATGTGCTTTCGTTTCACGAAAACTCTGGCCGGGGGATGCCCCCGGACCCCCGAAACGGTATTCCGCGCGTCGCAAGGCCGCCCCCCGACATGGTCCCTCCCCGGAAGCTTGGACCCCGACCGCTCGGATTCGCTCCGCACCCCGCGGGCGACGGGTCCGTGTGACCTACCTGCTCCAGCGCTACCAACCTGACCCACGTAAACGGCCGACACATCCGATTCGTCACACTTGAATTTGGGTCATGAGCCCATCGGGGTCCGAGGTTGCACAGAGTCTGCGTGGCGAAAACGCGTGGCGGGTGCCACCTTGGACACGTTGGGCAGCACCGGGCATTTGGCCCCGACGAGCCGTCGCCGGTGCGCCAGCGGCGCAAACGTAAGGATGGAGTTTGGACGATGTACGAACGAAACCAAGCGGCACTGCTCGCCGTGACGTGGGTGGCGTTGGCCGGTTGCGGTGACTCCGAGTCTGGGAGCGACTGGACCACGCTGCGGGACACGCTGCCTTCCGGCGCGGTCCGCGTCACTAACATCCCGGTGCCGAACGCATCCCCCACATGGACGCTGGTCGAGGAACTCCGCGTCGGCTCCCTCGACGGCACCGGACCGGACGCATTCGCCTATCTGAAGGGCCTCGTGGCGCTGGACGACGGCGGCTTCGTCGTCCTCGATTCTCAGGCACAGGAACTCCGCGTCTTCGACAGCGACGGCACCCACGTCGCGACTCATGGCCGGAAGGGGGAGGGACCCGGCGAGTTCGTGGACGCGAACGGGCTCATGCTCGGCCCCAACGGGCGTCTCTGGGTCCCGGATGCGCGCAACGGGCGGGTGTCCGTCTTCGATCCCGACGACGGCTTCATCGAGTCGTTTCCGTTCGCCGATGGGAACTACGGCTGGATGTGGGACGGCGCGATGGTGGATGGTAGCCGCATCTACCGACCGTGGTCATCCGGGAACCGGCAGCTGATTCGCGTCTACGACTTGACGATGACGCTGTTGGACTCGCTGCCTGTTCCAAGCGATGGCCCGGAAGACGAGGAGTTCGATCCCGAGAGTCAGTCCGGCGCGTTCTACCTGGAGACGGATGGCGGCTACTCGATGTACTCGATCCCGTTCTTCGCGTTCACGGTCAGTCTCATCGATTCGCGCGGCGCTGTGTGGTCCACGCGGGGCGGCGATCCGGAATACCGCATGACGCAGCGAGAGCCGGGTGGGGAAACGACCCTCGTGGTCGAAACCCGCCGACCCGCCGTCCCCGTGCCGGAGGTCGAGCGGGACTCGGTGATTGACGAGTTTCGCCAGATGCTCTCGGGCGCTGGGGCGAGTCGCGAATTTGACTGGTCCAGGATACCAACGATCAAACCCGCCGTCGAGGCCATCTTCGAGTCGGTCGAGGGCAACCTGTGGGTCCGAACGCCGTCGCCGGGCGGCGGAGTCCTGTTCGATGTCTACTCTCGGGACGGCACCTATCTCGGAACGGCCGACTGGGGACTGGCTCGCAGCTTCTCGGATCAAGTCGATCCGGTTGTGAGGGGCGACTTGGCATGGTTGGTCGTGACGGACGAATTGGACGTGCCCTACGTCGTTCGTGCCCGTATCGCGCCAGCCGGACGAAGTCCGGCCTGAGAGGCCGGACGCTCCAGAGTGTGAGGGGAATACTCGGCCCGCGACCATCGGCGAGCGCGGATTTCGGGGGGGATCGAAGGGGGGGCGACCGCCACCCCTCGCCAGCCCCAGTGTATTACCCGGGGTAGGCTGGCTTGTCCACCTAACAGCGGGTCAAGCCAGCCCGACGGAGCCGCCAAAAGCTCCTCTCCGGGCACCGCCCGGAACAGCCTCCACCGGGCCATCGGATGTAAGCTCCTCGGCCTCTTGGCCGCCAGCCTCACGGACGGCGAGGGCGAGTCCGTTAGCCGTGGCGATGTCGGCGCTCTCTGCCGCGCACCGATTCTGCCGTACCCGTACCCCTCTGAGACCCGAGATCGTCGCTCCTGGGCGCTCCTACGGCCCGTAGCTTACCCGAAATGCCTGCGGAATGCCCGCAACCGGCCTCCGGGCGCGCCTTCTGGCCCAGCAACTATCCGGCTACGTCGGAAGCCAACTCGAACCCTGTGGAGCAATGCTTGCAGGTCACATGGACGCTGATGAGAAGGCGAGGCACCTTGGTCCTCCCGCCGCACTGCCGACACGCGACCACTCGCGGTTTCAACGCGGGTTCCAGATAACCGGAACGCGGGGTGCGTCCAAGCTGAATGGGCCAGTAGCTCGCCGCTTCGTCGAGAGCCCGGATCACGGTCATGATGGGGACTTCAAAGAACTCCTTCGCCGGGTTGACCCGCGAGGCCGCCAGCGTTTGATGGACATGGCCCTCCGCTTGGTCGCGATCAGAGACATGCACGAAGTACACCAGCTGGAACGGTCGATAGACGGATGTGGAACTGCTCAGCCGCTCGACCCGCACCACCGGCGAGACCTTCGTCTGGCCAACCTTGAAGACGGGATCGGCAAAGCAAGGGTTCCGTGCGGCGTAGACCCACCCGAGCCGCTTGTATTCCCGTCGGCGTTTGTCAAACGCATCGAGCCAGACGATGCTCTGCATGATGGGGGAACTAGTCATTCTCCCGCTCCCAGCTTTGACCGCTCGGCCCGGTGGCTGCGTCGCAACAGAACGGGAGCCGGTCTCTGGAAGCGCCCGAACCCCCCCGGCGTGAGATTCGACTCTGATCCGTAGTCGCTCCGCCTATAGGGTGGGGGCTCTTCACCTGTCGTGGTGGGTGGGGAGGATCCGAAGCTGAATCATAGGG
>JAPPGI010000139.1 GCA_028874985.1 Gemmatimonadota bacterium
GCGTCGGCGGAATGGTAAGGGTCTGAATCCCGGCAGGAAATCGGCTAACTACTTACAGGGCTGCATGATCTGCGTTTCCTGCCGTCTCTCTGGATCTTGCTGGACCGACCCGCAAGAGCGGGAAAACCGGACGTCAATGGCGGGACTCCCGTGCTCAAACTGCCGCTCTCAAGCGCGATCAGCCTGACCGCTCGCGATTCCCCTCCGAGAAGCGCGCCAACGCCCGTCGATTGCCGGGCGCTTGGTCCCTGCATGGAACGCAATCCATCGCTAACTTCTTCCCCATGATACCTTCTCTCCGCTCCCGCGCCTCTCGACCAAGGCTTGCCTGTCTGGCGGTCTGCTTCTCAGAGAGGGACCCCACCGATTTCCGCGCGGCTCCGACTTGGGGTATCTGCGCTCGCATGCTCGCTCTCGCCGTGGCCGGGGTCGGGACGGCCTGCGGAGACGAGCCAATGACGCCGGCCACACCGGACCCACCCGTTCCCACAACGGTCGCAGTTGCGCCTCCCTCGCTAGCGCTCCATTCAATCGGCGACAGCGTGCGAATGATCGCCACGGTGAGCGATCAGTACGGCCAAGCCATGACCAATGTCGCTGTCGCGTGGAACAGCAGCGATACATCCGTCACCACCGTGACCGAAGGGCTCGTTACCGCAGTGGGCAACGGCAGTGCGACCGTGACCGCCACGGTCGGCTCGCAGACGGCGAGTGCCGAGGCACGAGTGGAGCAGGAAGTGGCGGAGGTCAGCGTGTCGCCGCCACCGACCGTTTTGGCGGCGTTCGGGGACACAGTGCGGCTGACAGCCGAAGCGTTGGACGCTAACGGTCATATGGTGGCAGGAACCGCGTTCCTGTGGAAATCCGGCGACACGCTGGTCGCCATGGTGGACAGCGCCGGACTGGTAACGGCTGTGGGAAACGGGACTACTTCGGTTGCCGCCAATGCGGGCGAGGCGATGGGCGAGACGAAGGTAGCCGTGATGCAGTCGGCGGCCTCGGTCATCTTGACCCCGGCTGCGGATTCGATGGTGCTGGGCGACACGCTGCGCCTCTCGGCCGAGGCGTGGGACGTGAACGGCCATTCGCTAGTCGGGACGAACTTCAGTTGGTCGTCAAGCGACGGGTCCGTGGCGACCGTGGACTCGTCCGGCCTGGTACGCGGTGTCGCGGAAGGGACGGCCACGATCTCGGCCGCAGTGGGCAGCGCGCACGGCACCGCGGCGATTACCGTATCGAATCCGGATCGAGCGGCGCTGGTCGCGCTCTACGAAGCGACGGACGGGCCGAACTGGGTCAACAGCCAGAACTGGCTCACCGACGCGCCCCTCGGCGACTGGTACGGCGTGTCCGCCGGTAATCGAGTTGGGCAGCTAGTCCTCAGAGGGAATGGACTCACCGGTCGGATTCCACCCGACTTGGGGAACCTCACTCAGTTGAGTGCTCTGTACCTAGACAACAACGCTCTCAGCGGCCCGATACCGGCCGAATTGGGGAGCCTCACTCATTTAGAGTTGCTGGTCATGGACGAGAACGCCCTCAGCGGCCCGATTCCGCCCGAACTCGGTGGCCTCGATGATCTAATTTGGCTAATGCTGGACGAAAACGATCTCAGCGGCCCGATCCCCTCTGGACTAGGCGACACCAGCCTGAAGATCCTACGCCTAAACAACAACAACCTCTCCGGTCCTATCCCCGTGGAGTTGGGTAAGCTCAAGGATCTTGAGGAACTCAACGTTGCCGTCAACCCCGGGCTCCGGGGAGAAATCCCGCCCGAAGTTCTGGCGTTGAACATGCATCACTTTTGGTCGTGGGCAACGAGCCTGTGTGTACCTCGCGGCGGGGATTTCGAGTCGTACATCTCAAGGGAAAACTGGATGGGCAACGCCTGCGGCGAAACGGAACCGGGCTTTCAGATCCAGTTGCTGTTCTCCCCGGAGACTCCCGACGACATCCGCGACGCGATGGAATCGCAAGCCGAATACTGGATGGAGATACTGCGTGACACGGAGGCACCCGACCTGTTTGGATTTGAAAAACCGTTGTGCTACGGGGTTCGGCCGTGGACCTTGCCGTCTCCCATCATCGACGATGTCCTCGTGACCATCGAATACGGCGAAGGGGAAATAACCAGCGGTGGGGTCTGCGGCCTGACCGACATGTTTCCGCATCGCATCCCTTACCAAGGCTATGCGGATTTCGATCCGGCGGTAACTCGTGATCCGCATTGGCTCGACATCATCGCACGCCGCCTGCTCGGGCACGCTCTCGGATTCGGGGAGGCGCTCTGGGGTCCCCGCGGCCAACTAATGGACCCGAGCACATCGGAACAGGCACCGGACACCCACGTCGTCTCGCCGCGCGCTGAGGAAGCCTTTGATGCCGCGGGGGGTACGAGCTACACGGGGCCGAAAATACCATTGCAGCAGGACGGTTCCAATGGCCAGTGGCGGAGCAGCGTGTTCGGATCTGAAATCATGTCAGCGGCTTGGAGTCGGAGCGGCCACGTCCCGACGAGCGCGGTGACGCTACAGGCGCTTGCCGACCTCAGCTACACGGTGGACCTAAGCTACGCCAATCCCTTTGCGCTCCTGAGCGCAGCTGCCTCAGCAGCTCTCGGAGCGGACGAGTCGGGCTGGGAGGCCCCGCCTGTCGTTGTGTCCTGCCGTTCAAGAGTTCAGCCTGATGCGGGTCAGGAAGGTTTGAGTACGGGTCTTTACCCCTCGCCCGTTCGAGCGTGTGCTCGCGAATTCTGAATGTCAGGTGGGACGGTGACGACGTTGGCCCTGTCGATGTTCCGACCATGGACAGGGCGTCTACGGCGACGGCGGTCACGTTGCCGGACGCTTTCGGCCCGACCGGGTTTGGCCGCGTTCAGCGAACAGGAGGATATGGACGGCGAGACTGCGATGGTGAAGCGGTCGCAAACGGCCAACACGGCACGAGAACCCTCCATAGCCGCCGACGGATTGACGGCTGAGGAAGTCGCATGCAAGACCGTTACGTCGGGGATCTAGGAGATTTTGTCAAGTACGGACTACTGAGGGCGATCCGGGGCACTAAGCGCCTCGGTGTCGCTTGGTATCTGCATCCCGACGCTGGCCCTGCCGGTGACGGGAGGCACACCACCTATCTCCAACATCCCAGCGAGTGGCGGCACCTTGACGCTGACCTGTTCGACGCGCTGGAAGAACTGGTCCCCGACCGGCGATCCGTAGCGAACATTCAGCGGACGGGCATTCTCGGCGATGCTGTCTTTGCTGCCGATGTCCTCGCGGTCGCCAACGTCAAGGTTCGCGACCGCGAGCGCTGGCGGCGCCAGTGGTTCGATCGGATTCGTCATCAACTTGTCGCTTGCGATCTCGTCTTCGCCGACCCTGACAACGGCCTCGTGCCGGACGGCCGCTTCAGGCCTACGACCAGGGGGAGCGCGAAGGGCATGTCAATTGCCGAGGCGAAGGCGCTGGCCGAAGGAAGGGCCGCCGTGATCTACCACCACAACAGCCGACGCTCAGGTGGCCATCTCGAAGAGATCCGGTGGCTCAAGACACAGCTCCCCGAAGGGACAATGGCTTACTATTGGCGCCGGGTAAGCAACCGGACCTTCTTCATCATCAATGCGGAGGAGGAAGTCCGTCGGCGCGTGCGTGGGTTCGTGCACCGGTGGGGTGATCGAGGAGCGTTGGTGTAGGCCTGTTGGCAATCGGGTCGCCGCCTCGGCGAGATGAAGGGGCTGCTCCGATCCTCGCGTCCTGGACGCATGAAGACGGTGCGGAGGTGTCGATTGGGGAAGTGATCGACGGCCATTCGACATGGCGTTCGAGCCATCTTGACGGAGTCCGAATTGGAGCGCCGGGGGCAGAGCCCGTTGCCGATCCGGAGGTGTGAATTCGACATCGGGGTGCTTGTGCAGGAAAATTGCGCTTGGGCGTGCGGGACGTGGGTTCCGCAAGTCGCCGGACGGCTTCGGGTTGGGCCACGGCCCGCGGATCGCCGGTGCCGATCCGGGTCTGCGGGCCGTGGACGGGAGCGACCCGGCCCTTCGGTATGCCCGGTGCGGCATAGGGG
>JAPPGI010000034.1 GCA_028874985.1 Gemmatimonadota bacterium
TAGAACCGACCGGTTTCCTCCAGGAGGACGCTGTCCACGGGAACCACCAAGGCTCCTGAGGACAGGACGTCCGGCGTCGCCTGGTTGCCGGATTCCACCGTGCAACTCATGCACGGCAGAATCCCGGCGACCAAAGGAACTCTGGTCGTGAGTTTGCGTGCAGCGTTCATTGAATGATCCCATTTCACTCACAGGATTATGGGCCGCCGGAAGTGGAAGGGCAAGCGGGACCGCGCGGAAGGCCACGTACGCCAAGCGCCGTCGGATCCGGGGCCAGCGGGGAAAGCGGCTGCGGCGCAAACGCGGGGAGATGCTGAAGCGAACCCTTGCCCATCTTCTCGTGAGCGGAGGGATGTGCCGCGTCGGTCTTGGTTCCGCGCTCGGTCACCTTGGTCTGGGTGCCAGCCGACACCGCCCGCCCTGGCCGGGGGCGGGCGGTGCAACCCGTATCGATCGCCACTCACAAGGGGTCGGTCAACTCCCACCCTCCAGCCGACGGATCTCCGCGTAGCTCACGCCCAGCGAATCGAAATACGGCCCCCAGACCACGTCATCGGCGCGACCACCCATTGGAAAAAACCTGCGCGGGAGCACCACCTGCGTTGGAGCACCGTGCCTGCCCTTCACGAAGTACCACACCGCCAACGTATCCGAATCCGCCCCTTCCCCCGTCCTCAGCCAAACCTCACCATCGGCCATGACAACCGCACGGTCCGCAGCCGGACGGTACTCGGGAGTGTGCATCGCCGCGCGAACCATCCGCCTCGCCTGCACCCGCGAAACCTCCGGCCAAAGCTGGACCAGGGCTTGTGACTCGGTGTCGATGGCACGCTGGATCTCTTCGGCGGTCAGCGGCAACGGCGGCAGCCGGATCCTCCGGCTCCACAGCGTATCTCCGGCACGTGAAATCCTGGTTAGCCGAATCCCGCCGACACCCTCGGCCTTGCGGCGGACCACTACAAGGGCATTGAAATCGGGATCGATGGCGTACTCATCCCAGTCGCCGAAGGGCTGGGCGGTCTGGTACTCCCGGCCGTCACTACCGCTGCGACGAAGACTCATTGCGAGATTCCGCTCATCGAGCAGCGCCACCGTGTCCAAGCGCCACGCCCCGTCCGCTTCCGTCACGACAAGCAGGGGGATGTCCAACATGGGATCGTCTCCGTGACTGCCCTCCCTGACGCCATCCGGGACCAGGGGATAGGCGGCAATCGTACCGTCTCTCGCCATTGCGATCGGATCCACCGGGAAGCCCCGGAAGCTTACCGTCGTGGGCACCCTTCGGCTACCGACGACGACACCCTCGTCGCTGAACGACACGAATCCCGAGGCATCCCGCACACGGAACCCGTTGTCCAGGGCAACCACCTGCTCAGGTCCCCTGAACTCCCCGGGGCCTTCGCCGTGCCCGCCGACTCGGCCGAGGAGCTCACCTCCGCGATTCCAAATCGTCACCTCCGCCGACGCCCCGTCCAGCACGTAGACCCTCTCTCCGTCAGGGGACAAGCCTACGCTGGCAATCCAGCCAAACGCGGGACCGTTCTGACCCAGCACGTCGCCGATTCGCCCTACAACGCGTGTGACAACCTTCTCGTGGGCGTTGGATGCCTCCCCCTCGCCGGCCTGGGGCGAGGGACACCCAAGTTGAACGGAGACAGCCCACAGAGCCAGCGCGGCAACTGATGATCTGCTCGTTTCAACCACCGGCCAATACCATGCTCGGTGCCCGGGCCCCCACGTCCGCGGCCAAAACGCTAGCGACGGCGGCACCGGAGCACTTACGCCTCAGAACGAATTGGTCCCCCCGGACTCCGATGTAATGCTGTCCGTTAGCGCGCAACATCCTGCCGCTTGCAAAAGCATCCAGGTCTTCGACCTCGGCCACTCCATCCCGGGGCGGGGGTGTGCATACCGGGTAGTCGTCATCACACGTAGAGCACGGAAACTCGCCGGGAAGTTGTACGTCACGGCAATCGTTAGTACCGTCAGGCCCTGGGACTTCTTTGCAGACCTTCTGCCTGCCGCACATGCCGCCCAAATCCTGCCACAAGCAACCGTGGCACTTGTCGTTAGGCGGTGGCACTTGGGCCGCAATTGGTGAAGGATCGGGCTCGGATGGCGTACTCAAGCTACCGGAACTGGACGTGGGCACAGGAAGGAACCGGTCTTCTGGCCCAGACCCGACAAACCCCAGAGTCGCGATGGCCCCCGCGGGCAACACCGCGTGACCGTCAACCGGAATGATGCGCGCCACCTCCGGCGGGCGCGAAGTGTCAAGGCCAACCTCATTGGCGTTTTCGCCGGGCATGCCACCCATGCCGAGCAGGGGGATCGCGGCGATCACGACAAGTGCAACCGCACTCGCAACCCGGGTGAACAGGCTAATCAGAAGGGGGGGGTCCGCATTTTCACTCCTTGTGTCAAGCGGGTGAATGGATGGCCGAATGCCAACCGCATCCAACATTGCCGCTTGGTTCCATTTTCCGCAAGGGCCAAGTGTTCTGTGCACCAATCTGGCCGGTTTTCTTGTGCAGACATTTGGCCGGTTCCTGAACCCGCCACTCGTCCATCACCGTGACCCGGGAGTCCGGCCCCCAGGGAACACTTCGAACCGGACATCGGTCCATGAATCTCCCCTCACCGTGGTCAGAGGTTGCGCTCCTCATCAGGATCGTAGCACTGCACCAAGCAGCCGTCGGCGGAGTACCGCCCCAGAGGGCGGCGTCCACACCACACCTCCATGCTTCCGTCCTCGAACTCCCGGATTTCGACCTCCCGCCCCCGGCGGTACGGTTTTCCTCGCGCGGGCAACTGGAGTTCCCTCCCCACGTAGGCCACGCAGTTGTCGACATCCACTTGGAGCCTCTCCTTCAGGCAGAGGACACCGTCCATTGCCGCTCTCATGTCCGGCAGGACGGGTTCAAACCGTTCACCCTCGGCCGCCGCCGAGAATGCCCCGTTGAATTTCGGCCAATATCGGTTGAGGAAGCGGTTCGCGTGGCGTCGTTCGCCGACTCCCGCCTGCCGAAGCTGCCGCGGGAGACAGTTCCGCATCACCGCGAGAGTGCGGTTCCGGTCACTCCGCCCCCACTTCGGAAACGTCGGCACCACGTCGACGCCGAGTTCCGCCATCGCTCTGCCGAACTGCGTCGGACGAGGGCTGCTCCGGCAGTCCGGCACCCAAGTCGCGCCAATCATCGCAACAAACCCCTTGGACAACACCGTTTCGCGGACCCCGCAGAAGCCCGCCCAAAGGTCGTGTTCATCCACGAAGAACCCCGAATAGACCCGGTTCGTCGCCTCGTCGAGGGTAACGACCAGATCCCAGGTCCCATTCGGCACCCAATCGCTCCTGATCGCTTCCTGACGCAACAGCACGCCCTCGATCAGCGGCTGCTCCCGGCTCGGCCGTCGCCCCACCCTGCGAACGCCCTTCAAAGCCAGGCCAGCCGCTTGAAGATGTCGCCGAACCCAGGAGTACGACCGCTTCCCGCCGTGCCTGTCGCGGTATTCCCGATGGAAGGCGGCCACACTCCACGAGGAGTAGCGTTCGGCGTGGAGGGTTACCAGCGAGGCAATCTCATCGGGAGATGCTCCGATAACGGGCCCCGAACCCCGCCCGTCCTTCAACCCCTCCAGGCCGGCAGCCTCATAGCGGCGGACATAGCGCGGAAAGTCCGCACGCTCCTCCCCAGCAGATCAGCCGCCTGGCCCTGCGTCACCTCGCCTCGGCGCCACCGCTCGTACACCCGTTCGAACTCGTCGAAAAGCCGGGGTTCCCTCACGATTCTCTCCATTCCTCCCTGAGCTCATGGTCTGCGACCGATCGAACCGTCCGCACCGCTCGAGTCTGCCGCCTCTACCCATACTGACGGCTCCCGACCCCGAATCGTGCAATCCGGTGTTCGTGTCAATCGGCACGTAAAATGTCCCGGTTATCGGCATGGAAAATGTCCCGG
>JAPPGI010000044.1 GCA_028874985.1 Gemmatimonadota bacterium
GGCGTTGCAAGTGCCTCGATTCCCGCGAATCAGCCATTATTCGAGGTCCCCAGAAGAGAGGTAGAGGACTCTCCCCCTTGGTGATCCGCGCTCTCGGCGTACTGGCGATCACGCTCATGGCCACGTCGACCCCGCCGGCGAGTAGTGCCAGCGTGCCGAATTGTTCGCAGTGTCCCCCGATGGCCTCGGCGGAGTGTAAGGAGTCCTGCACCGGGCTCAATGGTGCCAGGTGCACTCCCATGGCAGTTCCCGCGTTCTGTTCCGGTTGCTATGTCTACAAGTGCACGAAATGGAAGTGCAGTACAGACCCCGGAGGACCCGATGACGGCGAGCGGGCAGAGTGCGTAGTGAATGATGAGCTCACGCCGTGGTAGTCCGGGACCGTTTGCGACTTGGAAAGGGTCCGCGAGATGGGATCTGCCTCGCGCCACCGCGTCTCCCTCTTCTTGTGGCGTTCGTCGTCGCGGCGGCGTGTGGGCGGGCGGACGACACCGCGTTGCCTGGTGGGGTAGGCTTCCTCGAACGGGATAGTGCGGGAGTCGTGCTGGCCACGACGTTGGGAACCCGGGCGAGAGTCCCGATCGGATGGGTGGTTGAGACGATCCCGGAATACCAGATAGGGGACGCGATGGGGCAAGAGCCCTATCTCTTTTCTGGAATCCAGGGCACGAGCCAGCTCTCGGACGGGCGAGTCGTGGTGCTCGACGAAGCGAGCTGCGAGTTCCGCTTTTTCGGCCAGGACGGCGCCTTCCTGGAACGCACCGGGGGAATCGGTGATGGCCCCGGCGAGTTCAAGCCTACTGTACGTGGGTGCGTTTGGGTGCCATCCCCAGGCACCGATTCGCTGCGCGCTTTTGACGGAACCCGGCTGAGCTTCTTTGACGACCGGGGTCTGTTCATTCGTCGCTTGCGTACAACGTGGCGCGGTGAGAGCGTCCAGGATGTCCTTGGCACCGTAGGGCAGAGGGTGCTGGTCGTACGTCGGTTCTTTCCCATATCAGACGAGGAGGGCGTGAGCAATGACCCGTCCACGGCCGACTTCGCACTGTTGGAGATCGAGAGCTGGCAGGTGGCATGGGAGGGCTTCTTCCAGGGAAGGCAACTCTACACCGTGCCCTTGCCCAATAGTCCCTATGGGCGATCCCTGTGGTGACACTCCCTTCGACATCCTGCCGGACGCGGTGCTGGGCTGGGACGGCTTTTTTCTGACGCTGGGCGAGGACGAGGGCCCGGAGATCCTCGAGTATGATACTTCGGGCCGCCTTCGCCGCGTCCTCCGCCTTGCCGAGCCGGCGTTGGCGCCCTCGTTCGAGGACATCGAAAAGTTGGTGGAGTTCAAGCTTGATCCCTACGACATGGCGGACACCACCCGAAAGAGGATCACCGACAGCCGGAAGCGCAGATATGGGAAGATGCCGCTGCCAAAGATCTTGCCCGTCTTTTCGAGGCTTCTGGTCGACGACGTCGGCTGGCTGTGGGCGGAGCTGTACCGGTACGATGTCCGCCAACCGGTCAGATGGCTGGTTTTCGGTCCTGGCGGCGAGGGTCTCGGTAGCGTGGATATGCCGCCGGATCTGTACGTTTGGCAGATCGGCCACGACTTCGTGCTGGGTGTGTGGCAGGATGAGAACGAAGTGGAATACGTGCGGCGTTACGCGCTGACCGGGCGGAGGTAGATCCTGAGCACCCCAGCCGTCACCTTTTGGCAAGCCGTTACCATGGATGGTCCTACAAACACAAACTGCAGTCCCAAACTTGGAGGACGACAAGAATGAGCAAGTCCCGAACCATTCTGGAAACAGCAGCCACGGTATTGCTGACGTCGGCCGCCGTCGCGATGGCTTCGGTGTACATCCACGGACAGGTTACGAGCGGGCTGGCTGCACGGGGAGAAGGGAAAGACGTTGTCGAGGTGGAGAACTGGCGGGAGGAGACCGCAGTGGGGATTCGGATCGGTCCGGCCGGCGCGCGTATGACGGTTACCGAGTTCATGGATTTCACATGCCCCTTCTGCGCGATGGTGGTTCCCGCAGTCGACTCGCTTCTCTCCCGCCATCCCGGTGATGTCGCCCTTGTCTTTCAGCACTTCCCCCTGGATCGGCCTCTTTCCGTGCCCAGTGCGGTGGCGGCCGAATGCGCCGACCGTCAGGGTAGGTTCGCGCCGATGTACCGGCTGCTCTTTGCGAAGCAGGACTCGCTGGGAAGCTGGGATTGGGGGACTTTTGCGGAGGAGGCCGGGATCCCGGATCTCGCAGCCTTCGAAATGTGTGTCAAGCAACCCGTGGACTCCTTTCCCAGAATCGAAGCCGGCCGTGATCTCGGGTTGCGCCGGAACATCAGCGGGACCCCGACGCTGTTCGTCAACGGCCGGCGTTTCGGGGGGCGTGACTTCGAGGAGTTCCAAGAGGTCGCGAAGAAATTGGGACTCAAGTGAATTGCAGTCCCATGAACACTGGAAGAGAGTTGAAATTGATCATAGAGGAGGAGGTACTTCATTCAGTTTCACGACCATGGGAGCTCGCTGGACCGAGCCGAAGAGGTTACCCTGGACCTTGCTCATCCGTGTGGAAAGCGTAAGCTGATGGCAAGCAAGATCGGAGGATTGTGATGGCCGCAGTCGCTGTTTCGAGAGCCTCGAGACGAGGTTTGGGAGTCGTCGTGCCGTTGCTGGTCGGGGCCTGCGCCGAGCTGCGCAGTGCCGATCAGATGTCGGTCCGTATCGATTCGGACCGGATCACCTGGGAGTCTGGCGACGGCGAGCTGTGGGGAATCGTCGACTTACTGGAGAGAGGCGGTGTCATCTGGGCTCTCACTTCCGCACCTCCCTTCGTGCACGGCTTGCAGCGGGGTGAGGAGGTCGTCACGTTCGGGCTGCTGGGCGAGGGCCCGGACGAACTCCGATCGGCACGAGCCTTGCTGGACCGAGGCGACGCGGGAGAGATCACCATGTGGGATCCGGCAACCAGGTTGTACCGCACGTTCACGACCACCGGGTCGCTCGTCTCAACCCGAGACGCGGGCAGCATGAGCGCGGTCTTGGGGAATATCGGCCTCGTGACCTTCGGGGACGCCCTGCGGATTGCGACCACGCCGAAAGGCATTGTACGGGTCGAGTATCGAGGGGCGGTGTCGTCGGGTGGTGATCTATGGACCGGACAACTGGCCCGATTCAGTGACGAGGGCGGCGTCGAACACTTGGTTGACTTCATGGACTTGCGCGGCGCGTCCCATGAGGATCGGAGGGCACGCGGCATTCTGGCGCCTGTGCCCCTTTGGGACGTATGTCCCGATGGCAGGATTGCACTAGAACCTATCTCAATAATAAAGCGGCTTGAGCAGGAGGCATAGCGCGGCCAGCTGGACGAACCCGAGGAAGTTCTCGGCGTGATACTCCCACCGGATGAGGACGCGGCGGTTCCACTGGATCCAGGCGAAGAACCGCTCCACGATCCACCGCCGCTTGTACCTGCGTAGGCGGCGTCCGTCCTGCGTCTTCGCCCGAGTCCGGTTCTTCCGGTGGGGCGCGATCATTTCGACTCCCTGCTTCCTGAGATCCGCGTCCAGCGGATCGCTGTCATACGCCTTGTCGCCGACCAGATTCTCCGGGAGGTCGTCCACGAAGACCAGATCGAGGCTCAGCTGGACGAGCCTGGCCTCGTGCCGCTGGGCCGAGTGCGTCCCGACCGACAGCGGAAGGCCGCAACGGTCCACGATCGCCATGATCTTCACGCCTTTTCCGGCCTTCGTGAGCCCCACGCCGGGGCCGCCGCCCTTGGCGCGGGCGAACGACGCGTCAATGAACGCCTCCGACCCCTCGATCACCCGGACTTCCCGGAGTTCGGACGCCAAATCCTCGAGCACGTCCGCCAGCACCCCTATCTGCCAACGCGGGGGGAGACGCGGGAGGGTAAAATGATTAGAGTAGGG
>JAPPGI010000067.1 GCA_028874985.1 Gemmatimonadota bacterium
AAACCATTGCAGTATATGCAACTTACGAAATATCTGCCGAATAGCGCTGCTATTCACCTTTCGTCGCGCCTTGCCGGCCCGGCGCCTCGCCGCTCTCGGTGCTCGGGCGGCCCTGCCCACGGGCTGCTAGGATGGCGCGCCACAACCGCATTGGCCGGGGTGTGGACCAGTGCGGGTTCAGCTACCGGATCAGCTACCAGCCCGACTGGTTGGACCGGATCCGGGTTACACGCCGGCTCCCGTCGGGAAGACAGTCCACGAGAACCCTCTTCCGGAACCCCGCCAGGAAGCCGGGGGGGGACGCGGGAGACCTGGTGCGGATCAGGATCGAAAGCCCGGCGCAGGGTCTGGTGATCGAGACGTCGTTCCGTACGCCGTCCGGAGCCGTGGGCGAGGTCGAAGTCCAATGGCGGGGGAATGCGGCACCGGCTCACGAGGGGGACCACGTTCGCTTCAGGCTCACCGCCTTCCCTCCGGCTTGAGGGGTAGCCTTCGGGCATCCGCCGGGTCCGGTACGGGCCGGGATCGATTCGGTTACTTTTTCCCATGGTGCTCTTTCCGGTTACGGTCCCCCTGTCAAGGCCGCTTGCCGCCTCGGGGAGGTCCACGCTCGCGGCCCTCGGATCCATCGGCCAAGCCTCGGCGCTCTTCGCGGGGTCGGTTCGTGCGCTGCGCGACATCGGCGTGTGGGGTCCGCTCCTCCTTCCCCAGATGGCCCGGGTGGGGGTCGCGTCGGTACCCATCGCTCTCTTCATCGCCATGTTCACGGGTATCGTCATGTCTCTGCAGGCGTCCTATACGCTGACCGGGACGATTCCGCTGTACTTTGTCGGCACCATGGTGGGCAAGACCATGATCCTCGAGTTGGGGCCCGTGCTCACGGGGCTGACCCTGGCGGGACGGGTCGGAGCCAACATCTCGGCCGAGCTGGGGACGATGCGCGTCACCGAGCAGGTGGACGCCCTGGAGACGCTCGCCTACAACCCGATTGCGTACCTGGTGGTTCCCCGGACCCTGGCCGGAATCCTCATGTTCCCCTTCGTGGTCCTGCTGGCGATCGCCATGGGCATCATGTCCGGTTGGCTGACCGCGCTCCAGCTGCTGGACATGTCATCGCCGGAGTTCATCAAGGGCCTGCGGCTCTTCTTTGAGCCGTGGGACGTGTGGTTCGCGGTCGTCAAGTCCGTTTCCTTCGGGGCCGTGGTGACCGGGATCGGGTGCTTCTGCGGACTCCAGACCGACCAGGGGGCCGAAGGTGTCGGACGGAGCGCGACCCGGACGGTGGTGGTCTCGAGCATGATCATCCTCTGCCTGGACGCCTTCTGGGCGGCGGTCCTGCTGTGAGCATCCAACTCGCCGGCGTGCACAAGGCGTTCGGGCCGAAGAAGGTGCTGCGAGGGTTCACGCTGACCCTGCGCGAGGGGGAGACCGCCGCCATCGTCGGCCCTTCCGGTTGCGGCAAGTCGGTCCTGTTGAAGCACCTGGTGGGGCTGCTCCGCCCCGATGCGGGAACGGTCTTCGTCGACGGGCGGTCGGTGGGCGATCTGCGCAGGCGGGAACTGGTGGAGCTGCGGCGCAAGATCGGATTCGTCTTTCAGTTCGCGGCGCTCTTCGATTCCATGACGGTCGCGGCCAACGTGAGCATGGGGCTGCGGCGACTCCCGGGCTGGGACCGGAAGCGCATCGCGGAGCGCGTCGGGGAGTGCCTCGGGCTGGTCGACCTGAACGGGCTGGGCGAACGCTTTCCGGCCGAGTTGAGCGGTGGCCAGCGCAAGCGCGCCGGACTGGCCCGGGCCATTGCCGCCTCGCCCAAGTACCTGCTCTACGACGAACCCACCACCGGCCTCGACCCCGTCACGACTTCGGTGATCGACCGGCTCATACTCAGAATGCGCGACGAGCTGGGGGTAACCGCGCTGGTGGTCACGCACGACATGACCAGCGCCTTCCGGGTGGCCGACCGCATCACCTTTCTCCACGGCGGAAAGGCACGCTTCACCGGAACCCCG
Organism: Gemmatimonadota bacterium; assembly: GCA_028874985.1. Taxonomy (GTDB): domain Bacteria; phylum Gemmatimonadota; class Gemmatimonadetes; order Longimicrobiales; family Gaopeijiaceae; genus Bin94. The sequence continues at coordinate 2,010 of JAPPGI010000067.1, forward strand.
GCGGAGGTTCGCACCGCCGGCGATGACGTACTGCGGGGCTTCGTGGAGGGGGACCCCGCGCTTTACTATGGACTCTAGGGAGGACAGGACGATGGAGCGTAGACGAGAAATCCTGGTGGGGCTCGTGGTGGTGCTGGGGATCGCCGTGGGGGTGGTGGGGACCATATGGCTGCAGGGGGGATGGAGAGGTGACCAGCTGATGCTGCGGGCCGCGTCACCCAGCGCGGGACAGCTCGTGGCCGGCGCGTCGGTGAAGTTCCGCGGCGTCGCGGTGGGGCGCGTCGAGTCGGTTGCCGTGGTGCCGAGCGGCGAGGCCGTCATGATCGAGATGAGCGTGCGTCCGGACCTGGCGATTCCTCCGGACGCGGCGGTGCTGGTGGCGCCCGAGTCGTTCTTCGGGGACTGGCAGGCGGAGATCATCGCGCGGGACGAATACCAGGTGCATCCATTCCTGGAATTCCCGGAGGAAGGGGTTCTTCCGGGGGTCGCGCTACCCGACTTCTCCCGGCTCACGGCCACCGCCGACCAGATCGCCGGGAGACTTACGACGATTTCCGAGAGGTTCGAGGTCGCCTTCACCGAGGAGACGGCGATGAACCTCAAGAACCTGATCGACAACCTCGGACTGATCAGCGACGATCTGTCGAAGATGATATCGCAGCAGGCCGCCCGCTTCGACGAGCTGGCCGTGGGTGTGAGCGAGTCGGCTCGGGAGCTTGCGGGCGCTGCGAGGACGGCTCGCACGATGCTCGAGAACGCGGACAGCCTTCTGACGGATGCGGGCGTGGGAACCATGCTGGGCGATGCGGGCGAGAGCATGCGCAACCTCAGGACCCTCACGGGGGACATGAGGGAGGCCATGGCCGAAATGCGTGCCGCCGCGCAACAGGGCGTCACCACCATGAACCGCCTCGAGGGCCTGATGGCCAGGGCCGAGTCGGGGGAGGGGTTGATGGGGCGTCTTCTCGCCGATCAGGAGCTGGCCGAGGGAGTCACGACGGCGGTGGCGAACCTGAACACGCTCCTTGCCGACATCAAGGACAACCCGACGCGCTATCTGAGCTTCTCCATCTTCTGAGGTTGCGTCAATTGGCTGATCACGACGCTCAAACGCCCCCCCGTATCGAACGCAGCGCGGGAGGAGTGGTGGTCCGCCCGCTGGCCGGTAGGTGGCACGCGTTGCTGATCAGGGATCCCTACGGCAAGTGGTCTCTGCCGAAGGGACACATGGAGGGTGGCGAGAGCCTGCGGGAGGCGGCCGTCCGCGAAGTGGAGGAGGAGACCGGGATCCGGCCGGAGGTGGTGGGTCCCAGGATCGACACCGTCGACTGGACGTTCCGGGATGGGGACCAGACCGTCCACAAGTACTGCACCTTCTTCCTGATGCGGAGCCGTGCGGGCGAGGCTGTGCCCCGGTCCGAGGAAGGAATCACGGCGTGCGTGTGGCTTCCCGTCCGGGATGCCGCTTCCCGGGTGGCTTACGCCGACACGCGGGAGGTGGTGCTCCGCGCGGACGAGAAGATAGCAGAGGCCGGGTGGTGAAGGCGTCGGCGGACGACCGGAACGACCGTTCCTGGCGCATCGCTCAGGGGGCGGTGCTGGTCCTGGTGGCCGGCTTCTTCCTCTACAGTCTGCGGGACCTCCTCAACCCGTTCCTGCTGTACTGGGCGTTCATCGCGCTGCTGGTGCCCTTCCGCGGGGTCCGCGGGCACGCGCTCCTGGTTGCCGTCGCCACGCTCCTGGCCGGGGTGTGGGTGCTCGATACGGCGGGCTCGCTGCTGGCACCGTTCTTCCTCGCATTCGTCCTCGCCTACATCCTGGATCCCGTTGCGGACCGCGTCTCCGCGTCTCCGCGCATCAACCGCACGGCGGCGATCTTCCTGATCCTCGTCCCGGTGCTGGCGGCGGGCGCGGCGGTGCTGTGGGTGGGGTTACCGGAGGTGGTGCGCCAGGCGGGTGATTTGGTTGCGTATCTGACGGACTGGGTCAGGGGGCTGGACCCGGCGGACCTGGAGTTCGACATCCCCTTCGTGGACGAGGCGGCGCTGCTGGCCACGCTCCAAACCCTCGACGCCGAGACGGTGGGAGCCTTCCTGGAGGAACGGAAGGCCACCATCGCGCGCGGCGCCTGGGACACCTTCCTCGGACTCGGGCGCGGCGTCGGCGCCCTGTTCACGGTGCTCGGCTACCTGGTGCTCACCCCCGTGCTGATGTTCTACCTGCTGCGGGACTACGACCGGATCGTGGCCCGGGCCGACGATCTCCTGCCGGGAAGGGTCCGGGAAGGCGCGCGCGGTTTCTTCCGCGAATTCGACGACCTCCTCTCCCGCTACCTGCGCGGACAGGTGGCGACGGCGCTGCTGACCGGGGCGATCACCTGGATCGGCCTTCTCATCGTCGGGTTCCCCTATGCGTTCATGCTCGGCGTGACGGTGGCGGTGCTGGGGGTCGTCCCCTACCTGGGGGTGGTCGTTTCGCTGATCCCCGCGGTGATCCTCGCGCTGGTCAGCGACGAAGCCGGCGTGTCGCTCCTGAAGGTGGGCATCGTCTACGGGGTTGCCCAGGGGCTGGAGAGCGCCGTGATCAGCCCGCGCATCGTGGGCGAATCGGTGGGACTGCACCCGGTGTGGATCCTGCTGGCGCTCTCGCTGGGCGGCTTCTTCTTCGGCTTCGTGGGGCTGCTGATCGGGGTGCCGCTGGCCGTCGCCGTCAAGCTGCTTCTGGTGCGAACCCTGGAACGGTACCGGAGTTCGGCGCTATATCGGGACGAGGCGGCCGGGTAGCGACTCAAACCACGACAGACCCGACCAATACAGATGAGCGACAACCACATCGAGAACCTGGTGATCGTCGGTTCCGGCCCCGCCGGATGGACCGCCGCCATCTACGGGGCGCGCGCGAACCTGAACCCCCTCGTCTACGAGGGCGCCGGCAGCCGGACCATGATCCCCGGGGGGCAGCTCATGTTCACCACCGACGTGGAGAACTACCCGGGCTTCGCCGAGGGCATCGGCGGCATCGAGATGATGACGGAGTTCAAGAAGCAGGCGATGCGGTTCGACACGCGGGTCGTGACGGAGAACATCGTCGAGGTGGACTTCTCGCGCCGGCCGTTCAGGATGAGATCGTCGGGGGGGGACGAGGTGCTGGCCAGGACGGTGGTGGTGGCTACGGGCGCCAACGCGCGCTGGCTGGGGGTGCCCGGAGAGGAGCGGCTGGCGCAGAGCGGGGGCGGGGTGTCGGCGTGTGCCGTGTGCGACGGGGCGCTGCCGTTCTTTCGCGGCAAGGTGATCGCGGTGGTGGGAGGGGGGGACAGCGCGATGGAGGAGGCGCTGTACATGACCAAGTTTGCCGGTCAGGTTCTGGTGATTCACCGCCGCGACGAACTCAGGGCCTCGCGGATCATGCAGGAGCGGGCGCTGGCCAGCGAGAAGATCACCTTCCTGTGGAACAGCGTGGTGGAGGAGGTGCTGGGGGACGAGGTGATCGCGGGGCTCAGGCTGCGTGATACGGTGACGGGCGAAGAGTCGGAGATCGCCGTCGGCGGGATGTTCGTCGCGATCGGGCACGATCCGAACACGGCGTTCCTGCGCGGGCAGATCGACCTGAAGGAGAACGGGTACGTGCGCCTGCCGAAGCCGTGGCGGACCGAGACGAACGTGCCGGGCGTGTACGCGGCGGGGGACGTGATGGACGACTTCTACAGGCAGGCGGTGTCGGCGGCGGGGACGGGGTGCATGGCGGCGCTGGAGGCGGAGCGGTTTCTGGCGCACGGGGGGTGAGGCCCGGCGATTTGACCATTTTGACCAATTTCTGACTTCTAATCGAGCAGCCCGGCCAGCGCCGAGGCTCCCTCAAGACCCGTGTCGGAGCGTGCGAGCTCCTGCCGCTGGGCGCGTGAGAGCCATGTCACCCGGCTGCCCGTCGCGCCCCGCGTGACGGCGAGCACGTCGTCGATCTGCTCGGCTACGGCGCCGACATGCGAGATCACCCCCACCATCCGGCCCCTCCCGGCCACCTGCGAGAGCGCCTCGATGGCGCAGTCCAGGTTGTTGCGGTCCAGCGACCCGAAGCCCTCGTCGAGGAAGAGCGACTCGAGGCGGCCGCCGCTCCGGGCCATCATCTCCACCATCCCGAGCGCTAGCGCCAGCGACCCGATGAACTGTTCCCCGCCCGAGAGGCTGGCGGGGGAGCGCGCCTGGCCGGAGTCGTTGTCGACCACGAGCCACTGCCGGTCCTCCAGGTCGCCCGGGTCGGCGAAGCTGTAGCGGTCGGCGGTCATCTTCCCGAGCATCCTGGACGCGTAGACCAGCAGGTCCCGCGACCGCCGCAGCGTGAGCCACTTGAGGAAGGCGCCGGGCTTGAGCGCGGCGTCGAGGTCGCCCAGGGCGAGCTCCAGTGCGGCAACCTCGTCGGCGGTCCGCCGGAGCTTCAGGAGGTCGCCGAGGATGGCGGCGAAGGCGGCGCGGGCATGCGCGGTGTTCCGGGCGGCGTAGCGCGCGTTTTCGGCCACCGTCCCGGTGGCCACCACCAACGGGTCGAGCGCGGCCTTCCAGTCGTTCAGTGTCCGCGGGAGGGCGTCCGTGTCAACGACCAGCAGCGGAGCGAGGCCGTCCGTTGTGGCAACCTCGCAGAAGGCGTAGAAGCGGTCCACAAGGATGCGTGCGACGGCCACCGCCTCCGCACAGGCCTCCTGGCCGGCTGCGTGTGCTTCGTGGCGCCGGCCCGCCGCCAGTTCCACTACATCGGCCATCGCCCGGCGAAGCCGGCCGATCCCTTCCCGGAGCGTATTCGCGTCCACCGGGTAGTGGATGGCCGCGGGGACCGCGGTCTCGGCGGCCAGCTCCCGGACGGCCTCCGCGAGAGCGGTCCGGTGGTCGGCCAGCGCACGCACCATGGCCTGCAGAGGTTCCTCGACCCGGGTCCTGCGGGTCCCGTCGAGACGCTTGAGCGCGGTCCTGGTCTCTTCGATCCCGGCGCGCAGGCGTTCCCGTTCCCGGCTGCGCAGCTGGAGGATCTTCTCGCGCTCCCGGGCCGTGTACGAGGCGCGGTCGACGGGTGCGGTGTCGACCGTTTCCAGTTGCAGGGGGTCGGGGGGAAGGACGAGTCGGGGGCGGAACGGAGACGGGATGGAGTGAATACTCCGGTTCAGAGCGTCGAGGGCCTCGCGGGCGGTGTTGCGGGTTCTATCGAGGTCGTTGCGCGAGTGCGCGAGTGCCTGCCGGGCCGATGTCTCGCCCACCTGGGCACCGGTATGCGCTTCGCGCAGCTCTCGGGCCTCGGTGATGTGCCGGTCCAGCTTCGCCTCGGCTTCGCGGAATCGCTGGCGAGCCGGGGCGAGGACCTCTTCCCGGTCCGGTAGGGGCGCGTCGCCTGCGAGCGGGAGGGCGTCGTCCAGCGCGGCTGCGCCGCCGAGTCGGCCGAGCGCGTCGGCCATTCCGGAACGGAGATCCCCCAGATCCCTCCGGGTTTCCCCTATCCGCTCCCGGCCCGATTGCCGTTGCGCTTCGGCTTCGGCCACGACCTTGCCGGCCGCGTTCGCCCGCGACCCCGCGTGCCGGTGCGCTTCGCGCGCCGCGTCCAGACCCATGTCGCGCGGCGGGACCCAGTCCTCGGGGAGCTCGCTCCGGCAGACGGGACACTCGTCGCCCGGACAGAGGCCGTGGGCGGCGGCGGCGGCGGCGTTGGTGCGCCTCGCCTCGCCAAGCTCCCGCTCGGTGCGCTGCAGATCCTCCTGCGCCCCCTGCAGTTCACGCCGCGCGGTGCCGAGCCCTGCGGTGACTTCGGCGGTCTCCCGCTCCCGCCTGGCCAACCCGTCCTCCGTCGAACGGATGCGCTCCTGCAGGTCGCTGCACTTCTCGAACCAGCGCTCGCTCCGTGCCAGGAGCTCGCGCGCGGAACCGACGGCTTCCGCGAGGGGCGGCTCCCGCGCCTGGTGCCGGGCCACCCGGTCACTTGCCGATTCGAGGGCCCGCGTCGCCCGGACATGTTGCCGCGCCGCCGCCTCCTCGGCGGCGATCGCCCCCCGCAGCGCCTCCGCGGCTTCGACCGCCTTCGCCACCTGTGCCGGGAGCGCGTCCAGCGCGGCCAGGGTGCGCGCGACCTCGCGATCGTCGGGGCCGTCGTCGGTGGGAATGCCGTCGAGGTCGCGCTTCAGCCCGGCCTCCCGCCCCTCCAGCTCGGTCGCTTCGGCCTCCATCCGGCGCTGCAGACTCTCCAGCGGCGCCAGCCGGCCGGCCAGTTCGTCCATCGCCGACGGGGTCACGCGCTCGTCCGCCCGACGGGCCGCCGCGGTCGCCGCCTCGGACCGGCGCAGGGTATCGGCGGCCCGTTCGGACCGGTCGCGGAGATCGGCCAGAGCGATCGCCCGACGGCTCGCCGCGTCGGCCCGGGAGGTCAGATCGGCCAGGTGCGCCTCGGGGTCGTCCGGATGGCGCTCCACCTCGTCCCGCAGCCGCGCCGCCAGCGTCCTGACCTCCGCCAGGCGCCGCCTCGCGACCTCGCCCGCCGCCTCGAGATCGCGGGTCTGCCAGACCTGGCGCAGGATCTCGGTGCGGGCCGACGGCGCGTCCTCCACCAGGAGGCGGGCGAAGCGTCCCTGCGGCAGGATCACGGTGCGCAGGAAGGCGTCGCTGTCGAGCCCGATCAGCGCCTGCACCCGCTCGTTGACCGGCCTGACCTGCTCGACCTTCTCGAGCGTCTCGCCTCCGGGCCCGTAGCGGACCAGCTGCGCCTGCGGAGGCCGGAGTCCCCCCGCGCCCGCGCGCCGGTCCACCCTGGCGACCTCCCACTCCTCGCCGGACACCCGGAAGCGCAGCACCACGCGCATCACGTCCGAGGTGTCGTTCATGAGCTCCCGCTTGGACTTGCTCCCGAGCGAGGTCTGTCCGTACAGGGCGTAGGTCATCGCCTCCAGGATCGAGGACTTCCCGGCGCCGGTGTCGCCGATCACGGCGATCCGGGTGCGGCCGCCGAAGTCGATCCCGACCTCGGCCCGGAAGGACCGCAGTCCCTCGATGCTGATCCGAAGCGGGCGCATCCGGTCAGGCGTCCGCTTGGTGGCCCGGTTCGCACGTGTGCGGTCCGTCGCGGCGCGTCGTCGCGCCGCCCACCCCTCCCCCGCGCAGTGCGGCGAGGACCCCCTCGGCGCGCACCGTCAGCCCGGTCAACCCGAAGTCCGGCCCCTCCTCGTCCCCCGGTCCGGCCACCGCCTCGCGAAGGAGCGCCCGGACCGCGTCGCGGGGCGCCTTCGTCGCCCTCCCGGTCGCCGCCGTGCTCCGCCACTCGACGAAGAGGTCATCGATGGACGGCTCCTCGCCGTCCTCCGTCCCGGCGATCGCCTTGACCGGCCGGTTGGCCACCTCGTTGACCAGGTTGAAGATCACGCACTCCGGCGACCACTCGGCCACCCGATCCGCCAGGTCGGGGACCGGGTCGTCGGACCTGACCACCGCCTTGAGAAAACAGCCGTCCAGCGCCCCGTTCGCCGCGCGCGCCTCCAGCTCCTGGAACGTCCCGGCGAAGCTCTCCAACGGCCGCCCCGGGGGCAGCTCCCGTTCACCTACCCTGACATCGTCGCCGATCGTGACCACGACCGCGTGCTTGCTCTGGCGGCTCTCGCCGTAGTCGAGCGGGACGAGCGACCCCGCATACCGGCCGCGCGCGCTTCCCGGAAGCTGCTGCGGGTCGTGGATGTGTCCGAAGGCGCAGTAGAGGGCCCGGTGCAGCCCCTTCGTGTGCGTGGCGTGGTCCTCGCCGACGGTGAACCGGCGCTCGGAGTTGCCGGGCCGCGCCCCGTCGACGTGCAGGTGCGCCGTGTAGAGGACGATCCCGTGAGGGCCCGCGGCCTCCCGTGCGCGGCCGATCACGCGGTCGTTGAGGGCGCGGATGCCGTCGGCGTAGTCGCCCTCGAAGCGCAGGGCGTCGGCTGTGGCGTAGTCGGTGATCGCGCCGGGCGGAATGAAGGGGACGCACGCAAGCGCGACGGGGACCTCCGCCAGGTCGTCGAACTCCAGGACGCGCGGCCTGGTGACGAACCGGAGGCGCCGGGGCGAGGCCATGCGCGCCATGTCGTCGAGGACATCGAAGAGGGCGCCCGAGTCGTGGTTGCCGCTGATCACGACGGTCGGCGCGATCCGCGCAAGCTGCTGCAGGGCGGTGACGCCGAGCCGGAGGGCGGGGTAGGGGGGGCGGTAGGCGTCGAAGAGGTCGCCCGCGTGGACGATCAGGTCGGGGCGTTCGGCGGCGGCGATCGCCAGGAGCGCGCGGAGGGCCGTGCGGTGGTCCTCGGTGCGGTCGTGGCGTCCGAGCTTCGCGCCGAGGTGCCAGTCGGCGGTGTGGAGGAGTTTCAAGGGGGTTGCTCCGCGACCGATCTGCGTTGCTTCCGTTCAAAATGTAAAGGTGACATTACATTATGTCAGGTAAAATATATATTTCTTGCTCTTTCTTTCGTTGCGCTCTGTTATCCCGGCCCCACGCAGCTCCCCGGCCCTTGGGGCGGCCATGTCCGAAGGGGGCGGGGTCCGTGGGGAGATTTGGAGGAGAATGGCCCAAGATTCGGGGCGTTCGGGCTTACCGCAAGCTGAAGGAAGGGCTGACGGTCGGAGGAGCTCCGCAGTTTGGTCCGGACCGGATCTTCTATGGTCGGTCCGAACCGATCCCTCCAGAGTCGTCTTCGGGAAGCTCCAGCTGCTCCGCCGGTGAAGTGCCCCAGAAGCTGTCGTACCAACGCATGGTCGCGCCTCTCATACAACAGCCAAGTTGCGTGCGCGATGAAGTCGGCGGCCTGGAGCAATCGTGATTCCTTCATCGGGGCGAAATACGGAATGTCGACAAGATTGTTGATCGAGCCCCACCGGGTCCCACGGCTCCGGAACTCCCTCACCCAGAGCTTGGCGCGGGCATCGAACCGGCCTTCCGAGAAGATCAGCAGCCCGCGCTGCGGATCGCTGCGCTCATGGAAGCGCCTCGCCAGAAGGTATCGAAACGCTTGCAGACCTGTTCGGTGGCAGCCTCCACGGCGTGCTCCCCGTAGAGCTCCGAGTCCTTCTCGATTGCCGCCGCGTAGAGCTTCAATCCGCGGTTGTCGGTGGCGGTGATTGCGGCGATCACGTCGTCCAGAATCGCCTGTCGCTTTTCTTCGCCCACGCGACGCCAGAATTTGCGTCCCGCCCTGATCGCCGATGCGTGAAATGGGATTGGCTGCCGGTTGGGGAAGTGTTTTTCCTGAACCCGTTCGAGCCGCTCATTCAGGTAGTGGATCTGGCGCTCGAAGAGTGCCAGGCCGGCCAGGACGAAATAGCGGTCATCCGGATCGTTTTCGTTTCCCGACTCGTCCAGGTAGAGCAGGTACATGGCAGGACTCCAGATTCCGAACTGCAGATTCCAGTTGACGAGTTGCGGCACTCGCCGGTAAGTTACGTGTGACGCGACCGGCGCGGTTGCCTTAGCGACCGGAATGAACGGTTGCCTTTTGGGGCGGCGGTTCTCTCATACGGTGAGAGGCCGCCGCCCCTCTTGCTTTACAACATGGTGAATCCGAACCGGGTGGTGAAGCCCGGATCCGGTCTCCGATGGAGGTCATCCTCCGGGCGCATCGATGGCGGTTTCCGGGAGGCCATCGGAGCAAGCCGAAGGAGCAGCTGACGCTCGGAGCCCGGTTGGCGGTACGTCGCGAGAGGTCGCGGCATCGCGTTAGGTTTCCGGCATGGTCGCTTCCTCGGGTACTCGGTCCACCCCCAAGGTCAGCCGCATGCCTCCAGTCGGACACATGCGGGGGCGCACGGGCTCCGCGCTGACTCCAAGCCCGCCATGAGCACCACCGGATTCCAGCACGCCCTCGATCACATCCGTTCCATCTCGGAGACCGAAGCCCGGAAGGGCCGCCTGTTCGAGCGGCTCATGCAGGCGTACTTCCGCGAGGATCCGCTGTACCAGGAGCGGTTCTCCCAAGTATGGCTCTGGCAGGAGTGGGTTCCGCACTTCAACGAAGAGGGGGCTCGCCGAGCTGCCCGGCAACCGGACTCCGGGCCGCCCCTACGGTTCGACCTGAACGACACCGGCATCGACCTCGTGGCCCGGGAGCGCGATGGAGGCTGGTGCGCGATCCAGTGCAAGTGCTACGCGCCGCGATCCCTTCACTTCCCGCATCTTCGTAGACACCGGAGACAGCTGGGGCCCGAACGCCCTCAAGACTCTCCGCGGATTGAAGCCCGCCTGCATCGTTCTCCGGTTCGGCGACTTGGCCAGCCGCCCGTTCGACTGGCCGGACTTGGTGTCGAGGGATCCGGAGGATCTCCGTTATGTCGGCGAGCCGTTAGAGCTGCGGCCTCGCCAGCGCGAGGCACTGGAAGATGTGCTGGTGGGGTTCCGGGACCACGACCGGGGCAAGCTCGTCATGGCCTGCGGCACCGGGAAGACCTTCACGGCGCTCGTTCACGGCGCTCCGCATCGTATTCCTTCATGACCATCGGGCCGGTGAGTCCGCTTTCGTTCTCCGGTAGCCCGCTGTTTCTGAACGCTTTCAACACCGTGGCAGCGTTCCTCGAGTCGAACGGTCTGGACAGGGTTCTTGGCGGGACCCAACGCGGAGCTTGACGAGGCCACCCATGACCACCCCCTACTCCGACTCGGCCCTCGAGGCCCTCATGGCCGACCTCGAATCCGAGCTCGTCGAGCGCAAGGAGTCGCTCAGAAGGGCCCCACCGGGCAAGGACGGCCCCGTCGAGCGCATTCGCCAGGCGGTGTGCGCTTTCGCCAACGATCTTCCGAGCCACAACCGGCCCGGCGTGGTGTTCGTCGGAGTGCGCGACGACGGCACGCCATCGGGCTTCCCCATCACCGACCGCCTCCTCCAGCGCTTGGCCGACATCAAGACCGACGGGCACACCCTTCCGCCTCCGACCATGTCGGTGGAGAAGCGGGTGCTCGCCGGGCACGACGTGGCCGTCGTCACCGTCCACCCTTCCGACGCGCCGCCCGTGCGGGCCCGAGGCCGAATCTGGATCCGGGTGGGACCGCGTCGCGCCATCGCCACCGCGCAGGACGAGCGCATCCTCAACGAGCGCCGCCGCTACCGCGACACGCCGTTCGACCTTCGCCCTCTCTACCGCGCCACCCTCTCCGATCTCCACATCCGCCGCTTCGAGGAGGACTACCTGCCGGGCGCCCTTGACCCGGAGGCACTCGCCGCGAACGACCGCACCACGGAGGAGCGCCTGGCCGCCGCACGAATGATCCTCTCCGTCGAAGACCCCGTTCCCACCGTCGTAGGAATGCTCGCGCTCGGCCGCACTCCCCAGGACTTTCTTCCGGGCGCGTACATCCAGTTCCTGAGGATCGAGGGCACCGGGCTGGCCGACCCGATCCGCGATGAGGCACGCTGCACCGGCGACGTCAAGAAGCAGCTCGAGAGGCTCATCCTCAAGCTCGACGCGCACAACCGCACCTCGGTGGATATCACGTCGGGTCCCCGGGAGATCCGACGCCACCTCCATGCCCCGGACGCGCTCCGGCAGATCGCCTACAACGCGGTCATGCACCGTACCTACGAGGGGACAAACGCGCCGGTCCGCGTCACCTGGTTCGACGATCGAGTGGAGATCATCAGCCCGGGCGGGGCGTACGGCGCGGTCACGGCGGAGGAGTTCGGGCGGTCGGGGCTGGCCGACTACCGCAACCCCAGCTTGGCCGAGGCGATGCGCGTTCTGGGGATCGTCCAGCGGTTCGGCGTCGGAATCGGCATCGCTCGCGACGCGCTGCACCGAAACGCGCAGCCGGAGCCCGTCTTCGATGTGCAGCCCAACTGGATGCGATGCGTCATCCGGGCCAGAACGAATGTGGAGGACGGCGTCCAATCAGCGAGGGACAGCGCCCCGAGTGGAAGGCCGCCTGGCGCGACGACCACCTGACGTTGCTTCGGGCGAACCCCGCGCTCACCCACGCGGCCTTGGCGGAAGAGCTGAACACATCTCGCTACAGCGTCCGGCATCACCTCGACGGGCTGCGGAAGGCTGGACGGATTCGGCGCCTCGGTTCGAGGAAGGCTGGCGTATGGGAAGTGATGGACGGATAAACCACAGATAAACCACAGATAAACCGCACAAAGCCCACAGATAACCGGCCGCCTCAGCCCTCGGTCACCTCCGTGCCCTCGTTCAGGATCGCGACGTACCGGTCGTAGACGAACAGTCGGCCTCGCCGCCTTCCGGTCGTCTCGCGAGCGACCCCCAGGTCGACCAGCACCTTCATTCCGGCCGACGCACCCGAGAAGGAGAGACCCGCGCGCTCCGCAGCCGCTGTGATGGACAGAATCGGTCTCTCGCGCAGCGCGGCGTACACGCGCAGGGCCGATCCGGCGCGCCGCCCGGACTGCTCGATGATGCTCCGGTCGTTCGCGAACAGTTCCAGGAGTCGCCTGGTCGTGTGCACGGCTCCGTCGGCCACCACGCGCATGCCCTCCAGGAAGAAGGCGACCCAGGCCTCCCAGTCGCCCGAGGTCCGCACCTGGTCCAGGAGGTCGTAGTAGGTGGGCCTGTGTTGCTTGAGATACAGACTCAGGTACAGGAGCGGCTCCCGGAGCACTCCGGCGTGAAGAAGCAGAAGGGTCACCAGCAGTCGCCCGACTCTCCCGTTGCCGTCCAGGAAGGGGTGGATGGTCTCGAACTGGACGTGTGCCAGCGCGATTCGGACCAAGGTGGGCAGATCGCCGCCTTCGTCGTGGAGAAATAGCTCCAGGTCGCCCATGCAGCTCCGGACGGCCGTGTGCGGCGGGGGCACGAACGTGGCGTTGCCCGGCCTGGACCCACCGCTCCAGTTCTGCGACCGACGGAATTCCCCGGGGTCCTTCGTGCTCCCGCGTCCCCTCGAGAGCAGCACGCCATGAATCTCTCGGATGAGGCGGTTCGACAGAGGGAAGTCGTCCCTGAGCCGACGGTGTCCGTGTTCCATCGCCGCCACGTAGTTCGCGGTCTCGACCACATCGTCCAAGGGGACTCCGGGAGCTTCCTCGATCTCGTGAAGCAGCAGGTCCGACAGCGACGACTGCGTTCCTTCGATCTGGGAGGAGAGCACCGCCTCCTTTCGGATGTAGACGTAGGTCAGGAGAGTGTGGTCGGGAAGCAGGCTGGACATGCCGTCGAGGCGGCCGAGGCTCATCGCAGCGGCTTCCAGCGTCGAGCGAAGAGGTCCGTCCAGCACCAGCGGAGGGTCCGGCGGGAGCGGTGCGGGCACGAACGCGTTCACTCGTTCGCCGCCGGTCACGGTGAGCTCGTATCTTCCGGTAGGTCCTCGAAGCATCGGGGGGGGGCGCTCTTATTCCGAGTAGGCGAATGAAGGGTTACGCTATTCTACATTTCCATCCATTACAGAATAACGAGGGTGGCAACGCTGCTCAAGAGGGCCCCGCGACCACGCTGCCCGGGTGGTTACACCCCGCCGCTCACCCGCTATTCGTCGTTTCGCGATAACGCGAATCATTGTTCCGTTTTGGAAGCGTACTCGTAATAGTGGTGGGAGTCCCACCGGGTGCGATGCGTCATCCGGGCCAGTCGGCGGTGATTTCCCCTCACACCCCTCCGATCCGCTCGCGGAGCGTGCCGGTCTCCCACAACGGGACCACCGTGATCCGCTCGCTCACCCGGTATGTCCGCGGGGCGGGGCACACCACGAACAGGTGATCCACCCCCAGCGCATCCGCCGAGGCGCGAGTCTTGCGCGACACGGACGGCGACTCGCTGAACTTGATCTCGAACCCCGTCCAGCGACCCTCGACGGTGGCCAGCAAGTCCAGCTCGCCGCCCCCGTGCGTGGCCCAGAACCATGCATCCGCCGGACGCAGGACGTGTAGTAGCTGCTCGATCACGAACCCCTCCCAGGAAGCTCCGACGCACGGATGCGAAAGCAGCGCCGTGTGGTGCGGGATACCCAGCAGGGTATGAAGCAGGCCCGTGTCGCGCAGGTAGACCTTGGGTGCCTTGACCTGGCGCTTGGCGATGTTGTGGAACCACGGCTGCAGCTGCCGGACCATGAAGGTGCCGGTCAGCAGATCCAGGTACCGGCGCACGGTCTTGTCCGACAGCGACAGCGCGCGTCCCAGGTTGGAGGCGTTCCACGTCTGGCCGTGCGAATGCGCCAGCATGGTCCAGAAGCGCCGCATCGCCGCGGCGGGAATGGAAATCCCGAGCTGCGGCACGTCGCGCTCCAGGAAGGTGCTCACGAACGAGTCCCGCCAGGCCCGGCTGTCGTCGTCGGAGGCCGCCAGATAGGAGCGGGGGAAGCCTCCGCGCACCCATAGGTCGCGCCACTTGCGGCGCACCGGTTTCGTCGAGGCCGAAGCCGCTCATTTCGATCTGTTCCACCGGCCCGGCCAGCGTTTGAGACTCCCCGCACCAGGTCCGGCGACGCGCTGCCCAGGATCAGAAACCGCGTCCGGGAACCCGGCCGGTCCACAAGCACCCGAAGAGCCGGGAAGAGCTTCGGCATCCGCTGCACCTCGTCCAGCACCACCAGTCCATCCAGGGATCCCAGAACGAGCTCGGGATTGGCGAGTGCGCGGACGTCCGGTTCCGACTCCAGATCGAAGCGCGTGACCTTCCGTTTGAAAACTCGGAGTTCGCATCCGAGTTTTCGTGTGAACGGAGAAGGTCCCACCTAATCTTGACCCGCCAAGACATGCAGCTCACATTTCGGAATCGCAGTTTCCACTTTGCGACGCAAAAATGGCGCTACTCACACGATTCTTCCAGATACCGGAGCAGAGCTTCTTCCTTCTGGGGCCGCGTGGCACCGGCAAGTCGACCTGGTTGCGGGCGCGCCTGCCCGACGCGTTCTGGCTCGACCTCCTCGACCCGGAGCTGCACCGGCGGCTGGTGGCGCGCCCGGAGCGGCTGCGGGCGGCGCTGGCCGGGGCTCCCGCCGCCCGGACGGTCGTGATCGACGAGATCCAGCGGGCCCCGGAACTGCTGTCGGTGGTCCATGCGGTGCTGGAGGAACCGTCGCCGCCGCGCTTCGTGCTCACCGGTTCCAGCGCGCGCAAGCTTCGCCGCGGCGAGGTCAACCTTCTCGGGGGGCGGGCCCTGAACCGGACTCTGCACCCGTTCATGGCCGCGGAGCTCCCGCGCTTCGACCTCGCGCGAGCCCTCGAGGTCGGCCTGGTGCCTCTGGTCGTGGACTCGCCCGACCCGGAGGGGACCCTTGGGGCCTACGCCAGCCTCTACATCGACCAGGAAGTGCGTGCGGAGCGTCTCCCGCGCGACGGTGGCGCGCGACAAGCTCTACCTGTTCGACGCCGGCGTCTTCCGCTCGCTGCGCCCGACCGGACCGCTTGACCGGCCCGGCGACATCGACGGCCAGGCGCTGAAGGGGCTGGTGGCCCAGCACCTGCGTGCGTGGGCGGCCTACTCGGGGGGCGACGCCTCGATCTTCTACTGGCGCACGCGGGGCGGAAGCGAGGTCGACTTCGTTGTCTACGGGCCGAACTGCTTCCACGCGTTCGAAGTCAAGAACGCTCGGGCCGTGCACTCCGCCGACCTGCGGGCGCTGCGTACCTTCCGAAGCGACTACCCCGAAGCGGACGCCGCCATGCTGCACCGGGGACGGGAACGGATGAGGATGCACGGGATCTGGTGTCTCCCGGTGGAGGACTTCCTGCGGGAGATGGTTCCGGGGCAGGGGCTGCTGGAGTGGGTGGACGCGTGACCCCTCGCCCTCACAGCCCCCCCTCCCCCCCTCCCATCGCCCCCAGATTCGCCATGATCGTCTCCGTCCGCTCCCGGTCCCGCGCCTCGTCCGCCACCGCCTCGTCCGGATTGGTCGCGAACGGCGGAAACGGGAACCGCAACGGGATCGGCTCGAGCACGATCGGCTGGGACAGCACCATCGTCCCGGGCATGAAGCGCGACGCCCGCTCGCGCAGTGCGGACGACTCCGGCCGACGGCCCGTTCGGTGTTTACGAAGCCGCCCCGCCCCGGTTTCCCCGGTTCAGCACCTCCGCCATGCGGTCAAGCTTCCGAACGACCTCGGGGTGAATCTCCTCCGGCTTCATCGCCTCGGCGATCAGGTACAGGTCGCTCTTGTTGGTGGAGTGGCCAACCGCCTTGAGCAGCGGCATGAGCAGTTCCGTGCTGCCCTTTGACCGGACGAACACGACCGAATCTCCAAAAAGCTCGGCACCCGGCGGAACCATACCCCGGAATTCCCGTTGCACACTCTCCACGCTCAGCGGGAATCTCAGGAAGCGGGCGATCGGGCCGGGGTGGAAGAGGTAGTTCTCGATCTCGTAACGCTTCCAGCGAAATACCTCCATCCCGAGCCTCGTCGTCTCGCGTTCGGGCGCCTCCCGGTTGTCCCCGTCGAGCAGGCACACAGCAGGGATTCCCGGAAAGGCCCCGTGGAGCGCGAAGTGGTGTTCCTTGGCGTGCTCCAGCCGACGTCCCCGCAGCCAGTGGACGTAGGCGTGGGAGAAGAACTCTTGGAGCGGGTGACCCAGAACCCCGGCCCATGCCCGAAGAATCCGCTCGTCGGTCTGGTCTTCCACGTAGAGCACCGCCCCCACGTCCTGGCCGAGAAGGAGATCGGTGGTGTTGAGCTGCCTCAGTGCCTCGATGGTCCGGTCTCGTTCCGTGTCGGTGCGTAGCGCGCGTGGAGAATCCCCCGCGAATGACAGGACGCGTTCCGGCTCGGTGGCATCCAGGATCGTGGGAGAGTGCGTCGCCATGATCACCTGGCCGTCGCGCTCGCGGGCGATCTTCCGCAGGAGCGCGTACACGTCCAGCTGCAGGATGATGTGCTGGTGGGCGTCGGGTTCGTCCAGGAGCATCACCGTGCCGGGCCTGGCATAGAGGAAGCCGAGCAGCAGAAGCACCTGGAGCGTGCCGCTGCCTACACTGGCAAGGTCGAGGGGGCGGTAGCGGGGCGACTTGCGGCCGAGGGAGGACTCGGCCGACCATTCGCGGTACTGACAGGTGATGTATGGCTGCCCCGCCCCGTAGGAAGGGCGAATGAGGTCGATCCTGAAGAGGTCCCTCATGTGCCCAGTCAGGGACTCCCAAGCCGACTCCCGGGCATTGTCGCCGGCGGTGCGGTCGCCAACCTCCAGGAGCAAGTTCCGCAGGATGTCGCCGCTTCGGCCCTGGCCAATGAGGAGGTCCTGCATTCCGCGTTCGTGCCTGGGCTCATCGCGCTGTATTCCGAACAGAGCCGGGACATGCACGACTCGAAGATCCTTGGACGCCCGTGGAGGAAACGCGTTGATCTCCTCCGCCCCCATGTGCTTCGCACCGAGCGGTCGCACGTACACCATCTCGCGGTTGGCGTACTGGAACTCCAACCCGCACTCCCAGTGCTCGTCGTTCGACTGCCCCTCTACTACGATCTCAAGGAGTCGAGAAGCACCCGGCCCCTCGCCTCCCGACACCACGCGGTCCTTCCACAACAGGTTCATCTCGCGAATCGGAACCGCAGTGAAGTCCCTCCTGGTAAGCGCCACCCCCGTCCGCTTGACACCCCTGCTTCCACCCTCGCGCTGCGCGAGCCAGTGGCCGAGACCGAACTTCCAGGTCGCAATCGCCTGCAGCAGGGTCGACTTCCCCGCATTGTTGGGTCCGGCCAGAACCACCGAGTCGGCCAGCTCGAAGGACTGGTCGCGGAAGCGTTTGAAGCTGCCGAGGCGGACGCGGTGGATCATGGCTACAACCCCGCCTCCCCCCCCGACATCGCCCCCAGATTCGCCATGATCGCGTCCGTCCGTTCCCGGTCCCGCGCCTCGTCCGCCACCGCCTCGTCCGGATTGGTCGCGAACGGTGGGAACGGAAACCGCAACGGGATCGGCTCGGGCACGATCGGCTGCGACAGCACCATCGTCCCGGGCATGAACCGCGACGCCCGCTCGCGCAACGCGGACGACAGGAAGCGGTAGGCGTCGGCCTCGCTGGCGTCGAGCCGCCCGGCCACCTTGAGCGACGCGTTGCGGGGGAGCGCCGGAGCGACCGCCGATGCGGCCTGCTGCGCCCCCACCAGGAGCACGCCCAGGGAGCGTCCGCGCTCGGCGATGTCGACCAGAAGCTCGCGAAGCGGCGAGAACCCCTTGGCCGGCGCGTACTTGTTGAGCTCGTCCAGGACCACGAACCGCAGCGGAACGCGCCCCGTCCCCTGCTTCTCGCGCCACACGCCGTCCAGCAGCGAGCCCACCACGAAGCGCTGCGCGTCGTCGTGCAGGGTGGAGATGTCGACCACGTGCAGGCGGGCGTTCTCGGACGACACGGGCCTGAGTCCGCAGCCGATCAGCGGCCCGACGTGCTTGCGCAGCCGCAGCAGCCGCCGCAGGTAGGCCTGCCGCGTCCCCGACTGGGTGCGCCCGAACCAGGCCCTGATCGTCTCCTCATCGTCCCGGTTGGCCATCTTCTCGGTGAAGTCGACGAAGTCCCCGAAGTCCTCGATCACGTGGCCGGCGCCCGCGCGCACCGGCTCGGGTTCCTTCGCCGCCAGCCTGTCCGGGTCGAAGCTCGTGTCCTCGGGGACGGCCGGGAGGATCACCACCGCACCCGACTCTCCGCCTTCGAGCCGACGAAGGTGGCGCAGGAGCTGGATGCGGAACTGCTGCTCGATGAACCCGACCTGGGTGGAGCGGTCGTCCTCCGCGGTGAAGCAGAACTGCAGCAGCTGGTCGCGGATGAACTGTTCCGGGGTCCATCCGTAGGCGTGCACGTCGCCGGTGTCGCGGGACTTGACGCCCGGCACCCTCCCCGAGACGCCGGGCCGCCGGGGGGCGTACAGGCGCACCGAGCGGAAGGGGCCGGGATCGCCGACGCCCAGGGCGCGCCACTGCGTGCGTGCGTCCGGCCTGCCCGGGAACTCGGAGTTCGGGCGATCGAGGTGGAGCAGGTCCTCGCCCTTGGTGTTGAAGACGAGCGCCCGCACGTTCTCGCGTTCGGCGCGGCCTCCGAGCAGCGCCATCCCGGCATCGGTCTCCAGGAGCTGGTAGAGGACGTACAGCGCGTACGAGGTCTTGGTCGCGACCCCCGAGATCCCCGAGATCGAGAAGTGCCCGCCGGAGCGGCCGTCCACGAAGCGCATGTCAGCGTACACGGGCTCGCCCCCCATGTCCACGCCGACCGGGAGCCTGCCGCGCTTCATCTCGTCCTCGAAGAGGGCGACCGTGCGGTCCCGGCCGACGGCGCGCATGGCCACCGAACCCGCGTTCGGCGCCACGAAGAGCTCGGGGACGACGCGCAGCACCCGCACCTCGGCCAGCCTGACGTGCTCGGCGGGCATGACGCGGTCGACGACCCGGGCCGTGTCGGAGGGCAGGTCGGCGCCCTCGAAACGGCTGCGCAGCTCGGTGACGATCCCGTAGTGGGTGACCTGCGTCCCGTCGGGGAGCTCGTTGCGGACGGCGACCAGCTGGTCGAGCTGGACGTTCGCGTTCGCGTCGAGGACCACCTGGAAGTCGCGCGAATTGCTGCCGTGCGAGCCGTCCACGAGTCCGATTCGGGGGTCCGGCGCGGTGTTTCCGTCCTGGTCGCTCACGCGGCCTCCTCGTCGCGGTTGTGCTGCATGATGGCTTCGCGAACGGCGCGCAGGGCCAGCCGCGAGTCGCCGAGCAGGTGGTGAAGGTGCTGTTCCAACCGTGCCACGGGGGCGAGGTTGACCGGCGCGCGGGCATCGCGGTGCGGCGCCGACGCGAAGGCGGGCAGCCAGCGCGCGGCCCGGTCCACTGTCACGACGGCCTGGCCGCTGCCCGAACTCGCGGGCACCTCCAGGCGCGCGATCCCCGCCCACGGCCCCGCCCAGGGACCGGGGTCGCCCACCCGGATGTAGCATGCGTAGCGGTCGTCCTTCATGGCGAACAGGCTGGTCCGCTCTCCCACACCGAGCCCCGGCACGGTCTGCCAGTGCTCGACCGCGAGGGTGCGCCGGTGATGGGTCTTCACATACCCCACGACGGGCGTCCTGCGGCTGCGGCGGATGTTGTGAAGCGGTCCGTCGAAGACGACCATCCAGCCGTCCGCGGACAGGCGGTCGGCGATCTCGGCCTCGGTGTCCCGCATGAGGCGCTGGAGGTGTTGCGGCACCGCCCTCAGTTCCTCGCTCTCGACGGAAAGGGACATCCAGCGCCATCCGCCCGGATGACGGCGCAGCCGCACCTGGTGCCCGCCGGAGAAGATCACTGCGCGACCGATCTCGGCATGGCGGATGGCCGCCGGGCCGTCCGGGCCGATCAGGACGGCTCCCGCTCCCCAGGCACCCGCGAGTCCCGTAACCGTGTCACCTTCCGAATTCGTGCGCGTGAGGTGAGCCTCGGTTCGGCGCACCCCGTCCACGAAGCAGAGCCGTGCCGGGGGACCCGCGTCGCGGGGTCGGCGAATGCGGAAGTGTCCCCCGTCCTCCACGACTCGGCATTCGACGGTATGGTCATCCTCTTCGTCGGCGCGGAAGCCGGCACCGTGGGACGCGTCGAAGGGTTCGACTCCGATGAAGGGGCGGTTCGCGGCGGTGTCGGCTTTGGGGACGGCCATGCGGGGGGGTTGGAGGGGATGGTTCTCAAGCGCGCGGAACCTCGCGGAAACGCATCGCGAGTGCCATGAAAGCTAGCAAAGCCGTGGACACCGGGCGACGAGGGCGGGGTGCTGCGCGGTCATCGGCCGGTCGCCCGGGGGAAGACCGGGATGGTCTTCCAAGGGTGCGGACGTTATACTACTAGTTTATCCAACTAGTCGATAGGGGGAAACATGCTCAAGGTCGGCGCCTTCGAGGCGAAGACGCACCTGTCGTCGCTGCTCGCCAGGGTCGCCCGCGGTGAGGAGGTGCTCATCACCAAGCGGGGGAAACCGATGGCTCGCCTGGTTCCCGCCGGGCAGGGAGACCGGGGCGGCGTAGCGGAGGCCATCCGCGAGCTCCGCGGTCTGGACGACGGGCTGCGGCTGGGCGGTCTCGACTGGAAGGAATTGCGCGACGAGGGACGGCGGTGAGCTCCTTCGTACTCGGTTGCTCCGTCGCCGTCGCCTGGTTGCTCGAGGACGAACGGGTGCCCGGGGCCGACGCGTTGCTCGACCGGCTGGAACGCGGCGGTCAGGCGGTCGTGCCCGGCCTGTGGCGCCTGGAACTCGGCAATGTTCTGGCGGGTGCCGAACGACGCGGCCGCATCGGCGCGACGGGGATCGCAAGGTGTCTCGGCCTCCTGGCCAGATTGCCTATCGCCACGGACCGGCACACCGAAGAGCGGGCACTGAGGGAGATTCTGGAACTCGCTCGCCGTGATTACCTCACCACCTACGACGCAGTCTACCTCGAACTGGCGATGAGGCGGGGACTGCCGCTCGCGACGCTCGGCCGGTCGCTCGCCCGGGCGGCGCGGCGGGCGGGGGTGGAGGTTCTGCCAGGGTGACCGGCGGAGCCATGTACCCGCCGGCTTCCTTGAGCTGTTCAGGCCTGCGCTTTCGAGACATCGATCACGAGTGGGTTCCCCGTCCGGCGAGGTCCGGTGACGATGATGAGCCCGCGCGGCACTTTGGCGCAGACGCGCCAGGAATCGCCCCCCCTACCCCCACCGCAGCCCCCCGTCCACCACGATCACCTCGCCCGTCACGTATTCGGCCCCCACCAGGTAGCGCACCGCCCCCACCACATCGCCCGGCGTCCCGATCCGCCCCAGCGGCACCTGCTCACGCGCACGCTCGGTCATGGCCTCGTCGAAGTACGCCGGCGGGAGCACGTGGCCCGGCGCGATCGCGTTGACCCGCACCTCGGGCGCGAGGCGGCGCGCCATCACGCGGGTGAGGTGGAGCAGCCCCGCCTTGGCCACAGAGTGGGCCGGGTGGCTCGTCCAGGGTTGCAGCGCGGCGAGGTCGACGATGTTCACGACCGATCCCCCCGCGGCCCTGAGCAGCCCGGCGGTCTCCCGCACCAGGAGGAACGGCGCACGTACGTTCACCGCCATGACCATGTCCCATTCCTCGGTCGTGGCCGCCAGCAGATCGCCCCGCACGAAGGGCGACGCCGAGTTGACGAGGAGGTCGAGCCTGCCGAAGTGATCGGCGGCGGCCCGGGCCAGGCGCACCGTGTCCGCCTCGCGCGCGAGGTCCGCCTGAACCGTGAGGACACTCCGCCCCATCCGGCCGGCCGCCTCCGCGACCTCCGCGGCCCCAGCTTCCGAGGTATGGTAGTTCACGACCAGGTCGTACCCGTCTTCGGCCAGCCCGAGGGCGATGGCCCTGCCGACCCGGATCCCTCCGCCGGTCACCAGCGCGACGGGATTGTCCCTGCTTTGCATCCGACCCCTGGGCCCTTCCGCCACCGTTCCGCGGCGGCTCGCTTATGTTTGATCGGCACTCCAGCATCGCACACCCACGACCACCAGCATATCACAATGTCCCGATCCCATCGCATCGAAAAGGACTCCATGGGCGAGGTGCGGGTTCCCGCCGGCGCCCTCTACGGCGCCCAGACCCAGCGCGCAGCCGAGAACTTCCCCATCAGCGGACGGCGCTTCACCCGGCGCTTCATCGAGGCGCTGGGGCGGCTCAAGGAGGCGGCCGCCGAGACCAACGCCGAACTGGGCTTGGTACCGACCGGTCTCACCGACGCGATCGCCGCCGCCGCCCACGAAGTTGCGGAGGGCGACTGGGACGAGCACTTCCCCCTCGACATCTACCAGACCGGATCCGGCACCTCGACCAACATGAACGCCAACGAGGTGATCGCGGCGCTGGCCGACCGTGCCCTCGCGGGCGCGGCCCACGTCCACCCCAACGACCACGTCAACTACGGCCAGTCCTCCAACGACATCATCCCGACTGCGATCCACGTCTCCTGCAGGGCCGCCATCCGGGACGAACTGGTCCCCGCGCTCGGCGCCCTCCACGACGCGCTGAGCGAGAAGGCCCGCGCCTTCGACGGCATCGTCAAGTCCGGCCGCACCCACCTCATGGACGCGACGCCCGTACGGCTCGGCCAGGAATTCGGCGGATACGCGCGCCAGGTGGCGAAGGGGATCGAGCGCGTGGAGCGGGCCGGCGAGGAGATGGCCGAGGTCGCGCTGGGGGGAACCGCGACGGGATCGGGGATCAACACGCACCCCGAGTTCGCAGCCCGCACGATGGCGCGGGTCTCGGCGCGCTACGGCATCGACTTCCGCGAGGCCGAAGACCATTTCGAGGCCCAGGGGGCGAAGGACGCGTGTGTGTCTCTGGCGGGCGCGCTCAACACCGTGGCCGCCAGCCTTATGAAGATCGCCGACGACGTCCGGTGGCTGGCGAGCGGACCCACGTCCGGCATCTCGGAGATCCGGCTCCCGGCCGTGCAGCCCGGCAGCTCGATCATGCCGGGCAAGGTCAATCCCGTGATCTGCGAGGCGCTCATGATGGTGTGCGCCCGGGTCGCCGGGAACGCCGCCACCGTCACCATCGCGGGCCAGCGCGGCAACTTCGAGCTGAACGTGATGATGCCGGTGATCGCCGACTCGCTCCTGGAGTCGATCACGCTGCTGGCCAACGCGTCGCAGGTGTTCACCGACCGGTGCGTCGCGGGGATCACGGCGCGGCCGGAGCGGTCGCGCGAGCTTTTGGAGCGCAATCCCTCGATCGCCACCGCGCTCAACGCCTACATCGGGTACGACCAGGCCGCCGTGGTCGCCAAGAAGGCGGCCGCCCAGGGCAGGTCGGTGCGCGAGGTGGTGGAGGAGATGGGGCTGGTCGATCCCGAACGGCTGGACGAGGCGCTGGACGTGCGGCAGATGACGGAACCGGGGGTGCCGGGGCGGGGGTGAACCGGAAAGGCCTGAAAGGGCACTTCGATTCGGGCGTATGGTATGGGTTGAGCAATGCGATCCGGCATGACACGTACCTGGGGTGACAGGACATTCGTGGTGGGTGGACGTCAGGTGGCACCAGAAAGGCGGCGACATGGGAGACGCGAGTACCAAAGTGCGCAAGGGAACCTTCCTGAGCTCCATCCCGGCGGGGGCCGTGCTCCTGTGGGGCTGCGCCGACCTGGCCCTGGAAGCGGACCGCATTCCGACGGAGATGACGCTCTCTCCCGATACCGGCATGCTCACGGTGGGGGAGCCGACCAAGCTGCGGTTCACCGTAAGGGACCAGAACGGGGAGGTCATACCGGTTCCAGGCTGGGCACCACCGCGCTGGTGGGTATCGGACACGGTTGTCGCGGAAATCAGCCGGGACGGTACGCTGACAGGGAAGTGGGGAGGCCGGGTCGGCGTCACGGCCCGGTCGGCCAACGTGATCACGCATGCGCGCTTCCGCATGAATCCCAAAGAGATAATTCTGACCGCGCCGGTGATCTATCTGAACCAGGTCGCGCAGAACAGGAACGGAACCGTACCTCTCATCGCGGGCCGGCCGGCGCTCCTCCGGGTCTTCGTGGTGGGGGACCAGATCAACTGGCTGGAGCCCCCCGCGGTTCGGGTCACTCTGCTGCAGGACGACGACGCGGTCTTCGAGCGGCTCATCCCGCCGGAGACGGACCACATTCTCACCGACGTCGACGAGTCGGGCCTGGAATGGTCGTACGACGCTGAAGTTCCGGGGTCCGTCATTCAGCCGGGCGTCCGCATGGTGGTGGAGCTCGATCCGGGGGGCGTGGTTCCGCTAGCGCCGGGCAGCCAGGTCCGGTACCCGGCCGAGGGTTCGATGGAACTCGACGTGGTGGAGCCGCCCCTGTACCGGATCGTCCTGGTTCCGACCATCTCGCGCCCGGCGCCGGACTCGTCGGTCTTCAAATGGACGGACGGAGTGAACCCCGACAGCGAGCAGATGCGCATGTCCAGGACGTTACTGCCGGTGGCGGAAATGGAGGTGGAGGTCCACGAGACCTACACCACCAGCCTCGATCTGCGATTCTTCCCCGACTGGAGGCGGTTGCGCGACGAAATCGGGGTGCTGTACGAGCAGGAGGGCAGACGCGGCTACTACTACGGGGTCGTGAGCCGGCGGCTGCTGGGCGACGTCGGGATCGCCAACATCGCCTACCCGGTGAGCGTGGGGGCGGACATCGACTACGTCTACACTCACGAAGTGGGGCACACCATGAACCTGTGGCACGCCCCCTGCGGTGGCGCCGTCTCGCCCCCGGAATACGAATACCCCTACAGGTACGGATCAATTGGAGTCTGGGGATACGACATCGCGAGGAGCGAGCTCCTGGACCCGGGGCCCTACAGGGACGTGATGGGCTACTGCGACGACGACATCTGGATCAGCGACTTCCACTTCAGCCGGGCGACGGACCACCGGCTCGACGGAGATGGCGGGATCGACCACGATGCGCAACCGGCGGCTGCCGGCGGTCAGGGCCGGGGTGAAATGCTTGTGGTGTGGGGCGGGGTCCGGGATGGGCGCCTGATGCTCGAACCGGCGTTCGTGCTGGACGGTCCGGTGGTGCTTCCCGAGGCGGGCGGTCCCTACCGGGTCGAGGGACTCGGCGCGGGCGGTGAGGCCCGGTTCTCCCTCTCGTTCACGCCGACTCCGCTGGCGGACGGGGGAGGCAGCTTCGTCTTCTTCGTTCCCTACGAGTCCGAGTGGGCCGACGACCTGGACCGGATCGTGCTCACCGGGCCGGAGGGAGAACACACGGTGACGCGCGGCAGCGAGCCCCTCATGGCCGTGGTGACCGATCGGTTCACCGGAAGAATCCAGGCGATCATCAGGGACTGGGACGGAGGTCCGCTGCCGGGAGAAGCGACCGCGGACGTGACGATCACCCGGGGGATACCGGCGGGTGGGTTGCGGTAGCGTGGCAAGAGTGCTGGCGGGGGCCGCGCTTCTGTGCGGCTGCGCCGACCTGGCCCTCGAATCGGACCGCGTCCCGACGGAGATGACACTCTCCCCCGATCGCGTCCTGCTCACGGTGGGGGAGCCGACGAAGCTGCAGTTCGTCGTGACAGACCAGAACGGCGAGGAAATGCCGGTTCCGAGCTGGGTGGGGCCCCCGGTCTGGGAACTGTCGGATTCGATTGTCGCGGAGATCAGCCCGGACGGAACGCTGATGGGTAAGTGGGGAGGCCGGGTGGACGTCACGGCCCGGTTGGCCAACCCGGAGACGCGTGCGCACTTCCGCATGAATCCCAAGGAGATCATCCTGACCGCGCCGGTGATCTATCTGAACCAGGTCACGCAGAACCGGAGCGGAACCGTACCTCTCATCGCGGGCCGGTCGGCGCTCCTCAGGGTCTTCGTGGTGGGCGACCAGATCAACTGGCTGGAGTCCCCCGCGGTTCGGGTCACACTGCTGCAAGACGACGAGGTGGTCTTCGAGCGGCTCCTCCCTCCGTTGGGCCACATTCCCGATTCCGTCAATGAGTCGAGCCTGGGGTGGTCTCTCAACGCAGAAGTTCCGGGGTCCGTGATTCGGCCCGGCGTCCGCATGGTGGTGGAGCTCGATCCGGAGGGCGTGGTTCCGCTCGCACCGGGCAGCCGGCTCCGGTATCCGGCCGAGGGTTCGATGGAACTCGAGGTGGTGGAGCCGCCCGTGTACCGGCTCATCCTGGTTCCGACCATATCGCGCCCGGCGCCGGACTCGTCGGTCTTCGACTGGACGGACGGAGTGAACCCCGGCAGCGAGCAGATGCGCATGTCCAGGACCATACTGCCGGTGGCGGAGATGGAGGTCGAGGTCCGCGAGACCTATTACACCAACCTCGACTTGGGAAACTGGAGCACCTGGATTCTCTGGCGCAGCGAGATCGGGATCTTGTACCATCAGGAGGGCAAACGCGGCTACTACTACGGGGTCGCGAGCCAGCGGCTGCTGGGCGCCGGCGGGATCGCCAACATTGCCTACCCGGTGAGCGTGGGGGCGGACATCGACTACGTCTACACGCACGAAGTGGGCCACACCATGAACCTGTGGCACGCCCCCTGCGGTGGCGCCCTCTCGCCCCGGGAGTACGAATATCCCTACGACGACGGATCGATCGGAGTCTGGGGATACGACATCGCGGAGAGCCGGTTGCTCGATCCGGGGGGCCCCTACAGGGACGTGATGGGCTACTGCTTCGACGACATCTGGATCAGCGACTTCCACTTCAAACGGGCGATGGACCACCGACTCCACAGGGATGGCGGGATCAACCACCATCCGCAACCGGCGGCTGCCGAAGGGCCGGGCCGGGGTGATGTGCTCGTGGTGTGGGGCGGGGTGTGGGATGGGCGCCTGATGCTCGAACCGGCGTTCGTGCTGGACGGTCCGGTGGTGCTTCCCGAGGCGGGCGGTCCCTACCGGGTCGAGGGACTCGGCGCGGGCGGTGAGGCCCGGTTCTCCCTCTCGTTCACGCCGACTCCGCTGGCGGACGGGGGAGGCAGCTTCGTCTTCTTCGTTCCCTACGAGTCCGAGTGGGCCGACGACCTGGACCGGATCGTGCTCACCGGGCCGGAGGGGGAACACACGGTGACGCGCGGCAGCGAGCCCCTGATGGCCGTGGTGACCGATCGGTCCACCGGAAGAATCCAGGCGATCATCAGGGACTGGGACGGGGGTCCGCTGCCGGGAGAAGCGACCGCGGATGTGACGGTAACCCGGGGGATTCCGGCGGGTGGGTTGCGGTAGCGTGGCAAGAGCGCTGGCGGGGGTCGTGCTTCTGTGCGGCTGCGCCGACCTGGCCCTGGAATCGGACCGCGTCCCGACGGAGATGACACTCTCCCCCGATCGCGTCCTGCTCACGGTGGGGGAGCCGACGAAGCTGCAGTTCGTCGTGACAGACCAGAACGGCGAGGAAATGCCGGTTCCGAGCTGGGTGGGGCCCCCGGTCTGGGAACTGTCGGATTCGATTGTCGCGGAGATCAGCCCGGACGGAACGCTGATGGGTAAGTGGGGAGGCCGGGTGGACGTCACGGCCCGGTTGGCCAACCCGGAGACGCGTGCGCACTTCCGCATGAATCCCAAGGAGATCATCCTGACCGCGCCGGTGATCTATCTGAACCAGGTCACGCAGAACCGGAGCGGAACCGTACCTCTCATCGCGGGCCGGTCGGCGCTCCTCAGGGTCTTCGTGGTGGGCGACCAGATCAACTGGCTGGAGTCCCCCGCGGTTCGGGTCACACTGCTGCAAGACGACGAGGTGGTCTTCGAGCGGCTCCTCCCTCCGTTGGGCCACATTCCCGATTCCGTCAATGAGTCGAGCCTGGGGTGGTCTCTCAACGCAGAAGTTCCGGGGTCCGTGATTCGGCCCGGCGTCCGCATGGTGGTGGAGCTCGATCCGGAGGGCGTGGTTCCGCTCGCACCGGGCAGCCGGCTCCGGTATCCGGCCGAGGGTTCGATGGAACTCGAGGTGGTGGAGCCGCCCGTGTACCGGCTCATCCTGGTTCCGACCATATCGCGCCCGGCGCCGGACTCGTCGGTCTTCGACTGGACGGACGGAGTGAACCCCGGCAGCGAGCAGATGCGCATGTCCAGGACCATACTGCCGGTGGCGGAGATGGAGGTCGAGGTCCGCGAGACCTATTACACCAACCTCGACTTGGGAAACTGGAGCACCTGGATTCTCTGGCGCAGCGAGATCGGGATCTTGTACCATCAGGAGGGCAAACGCGGCTACTACTACGGGGTCGCGAGCCAGCGGCTGCTGGGCGCCGGCGGGATCGCCAACATTGCCTACCCGGTGAGCGTGGGGGCGGACATCGACTACGTCTACACGCACGAAGTGGGCCACACCATGAACCTGTGGCACGCCCCCTGCGGTGGCGCCCTCTCGCCCCGGGAGTACGAATATCCCTACGACGACGGATCGATCGGAGTCTGGGGATACGACATCGCGGAGAGCCGGTTGCTCGATCCGGGGGGCCCCTACCGGGACGTGATGGGCTACTGCTTCGACGACATCTGGATCAGCGACTTCCACTTCGACCGGGCGACGGACCACCGGCTCGACGGAGATGGCGGGATCGAACACGATGCTCAACCAGCGACGCCCGGCGGTCCGGGCCGGGGTGAAATGCTCGTGGTGTGGGGTGGGGTGTGGGACGGGCGCCTGATGCTCGAACCGGCGTTCGTGCTGGACGCGCCGGTGGTGCTTCCCGAGGCGGGCGGTCCCTACCGGGTCGAGGGACTCGGCGCGGGCGGTGAGGCCCGGTTCTCCCTCTCGTTCACGCCGACTCCGCTGGCGGACGGGGGAGGCAGCTTCGTCTTCTTCGTTCCCTACGAGTCCGAGTGGGCCGACGACCTGGACCGGATCGTGCTCACCGGGCCGGAGGGAGAACACACGGTGACGCGCGGCAGCGAGCCCCGGATGGCCGTGGTGACCGATCGGTCCACCGGAAGAATCCAGGCGATGATCAGGGACTGGGACGGAGGTCCGCTGCCGGGAGAAGCGACCGCGGATGTGACGATCACCAGGGGGATTCCGGCGGGTGGGTTGCGGTAGCGAGCGCGACGGAATACCGGGCCGATATTGCGGCGGAAGGAGCGAGTCCCCATATTCGCCTCGTGCTGGAGGGCTTCGTATTTGAGCCAACATTAGAAGAGCCGGGACTGCCTCCCGCCGTGGACGTCATGCCCTGGAGACGGGGACGGCGAAGCCGGCGGGGAAGTCACCACGAGTTGACCCCGGGCTTCAGCTTACTCCCTTCGGCACAACGGCGGTCTCGGCCGCCGAAGGCCGGCGCTCCTTCACGGGACGCCGGCCTTCGCCATTGATGGGTCCGGCACCGACACCGAGCAGGGGAGCACCAATGCCACGCGTCCGCATCACCCGGCGGCTGCACTTCAGCGCCGCGCACCGCCTGGCCCGCCCGGACTGGAGCGACGAGGAGAACCGGCGCGTCTTCGGCGACTGCGCCAACCCCAACTGGCACGGCCACAACTACGAGCTGGAGGTGACCGTGGCCGGCCCGGTCGACCCGGAGACCGGCTACGTGATGGACCTGAAGGCGCTCAAGGACCTGGTGAACCGGCGTGTCGTGGACGACCTGGACCACCGCAATCTCAACCTGGAGGTGGCCTGGCTGGAGGGGGTGATCCCGTCGACCGAGAATCTGGCGGTGCGGATCTGGCAGCGGATCGCGCCGCACATCCCGCCGCCGGCGGAGCTCGAGCAGGTGTTGTTGAGGGAGACACGCCGCCACTGGGTGGAGTACACCGGTGGGTGACACCCGCGTCGCCCTGGTCACGGGAGCGACGGGGGGAATAGGCGCGGCGGTCGCCCGGCGGCTGGCTGCGGACGGGTTCGTGGTGTACGCAGGCGGCCGCCGCCGCAGGCGGTTGGGGCTCCTGGCCGGGGAGCTGAACGGGGTGGCGCTGCCCTTCGACGTGACGGTCGAGGAGGAGGTGGCGGGGGCGCGGGCGGTGGTGGAGACCGGGGACGGCCGGATCGACGTGCTGGTCAACGCCGCGGGCGTCTTCGACCTGGCACCGGTCGTCGAGACGCGGGGCGAGGTCCTCGGCCGCAACCTGGGCGTAAACCTGGCGGGCGTCGTGAATGTGACCCGGGCCTTTCTGCCGGGCATGCTGGCGGCGGGATCCGGGCTCGTCGTCAACGTGGGGTCGGTGGCCGGGTGGCGGGCGTTTCCCGAAAACGCCGCCTATTCCGCGTCGAAGTACGGCCTGCGCGGGTTTCACGACGTGCTGCTGGAGGAGCTGCAAGGAACCGGTGTGCGGGCCTGTCTGTTGGAACCGGGGGCCGTCGACACCGCGATCTGGGACCCGCTCGACCCGGACTCTGCGCCGCATCTGCCCGACCGGGCCCGGATGCTGCGCCCCGAAGACGTTGCCCGCGCGGCGGGGTTCGTGGCCGGGTTGCCGGACTCCGTCGCCGTGCCGCTGCTGAGGATCGAGCGCGCGTGAACGTCACCCTCACCGACCATCTGGTCTGTCCGCGCTGTGGGCCGCCGTTCGGGCTCGTGCTGCTGGCCCGGGACGTGCGGGATCGAAGGGTGTACGAGGGTGAATTCGGGTGTCCGAACTGCCGGGACCGGTTCCCGGTGGAGGGGGGGTTCGGGGACTTGCGGCCGCCTCCGCGGGGGGTGGGGGCGGGTGAGGGAGGTGGTGGTCGGCGTCGGCGGGCTGCAAGCGCAGGCGGGATCGACGTGGGAGAGGCCGCGCTGCGCCTGGCCGCGGCGCTGGGAGCCACGTCCGGACCGGGGCTGGTGGTGGTTTCCGACGGTCACCGCGACGAGGCGGCTCCGCTCGCGCGGCTGGTGCGCGGCATCGAGGTGGTGGTGGTGGGGTGGGGGGGGCGGGGGCTGGTGGGCGAGGGGGTGAGCGCGTTCGTGACCGGGCCGAAGCTGCCGCTGCGTGACCGGGTGGCGCGGGGGGTCGTGGCGGAGGGGGAGGGTGGGGTGGGGTGGTGGGGGGAGTGTCTCCGCGTGGTCATGCCGGGAGGACGGATCGTGATCACCGGGGCGACGGGGGAAGCCCGTGAGTGGGTGGTGACGGCCGGGCTGGTGAGGCTGCTGGACGAGGGTGGGGTGGTGGTGGTGGGGGTGGCCGCGCCGGGTACGGGGCCGCGCATGGGGCGGTGGGTGGGGCGGGGGTAGCGGCGTGGCCCTTGAAGCCGTGACGGGGTGGTTCTAGCTTTTCTGGCCTTCAGTCGGGGCCTGTAGCTCAGGTGGTTAGAGCGCACGCCTGATAAGCGTGAGGTCGGTGGTTCAAGTCCACCCAGGCCCATAACGACTTACGGGATGCCGTGGGTCCGATGCTCTCCAATTATGCTCTCCAATTGGAGCGCTAGTTGGACGCGGAGCTGACCTCACGGTACGCTTCGAGAGCCTTCCTGAGCCGTTCCTCATCGGGTCTCTGGTAGCACTGGAGGACCGTCTGGGCGGTCTTCCAGCCGCCCAGGTCACAGAGGACTTTGAGCGGCAGATCCATGAGGTCGGAAGCGAATTTCCGCCTGAGTGAATGCCAACCCCGTCCCCGCTTGGGATCGAGTCCTGCGCGCCTCTCGGCCCTCTTCCACCAGTCGCGTGCCAGCGAGCGGCTCATGCACGCGAACGGGTCCTTCGGCGCTGGCATCACGGGCGCATCCCCGATGCCGGGGTTATGCCTCCGCGCCTCGACCAGCACCGCCTGCGCCATGGCGGTGATCGGCGTCCGGTGCTCGTACCCAGTCTTCTCGTGCTCGCCACGCCACCGGATCGTCCGGGAATCGAGGTCGACGTCAGACCAGCGGAGCTGGCGGATTGCCCCGATCCGGTGGCCCGTCTCGTGCGCGAGCACGAGCGCCACCCGGAACCGCCATTCCACTTCCCCGGCCACGCGTAGCAATGCCTCGTACTCGGCCTGGGTGAGCATCACCCGGGTCGGGTTCTTCTCGGACGGAGCCTTGAGACCCCGGAGCGGGTTCGACTCAAGCAGGAGGCGACCGGCCTCGTCCCGCGACTTCGCGGCCCAGTTGAGGATCGCGAGCAAGAGCTTCAGGTCCTGCTGGATGGTCCGGTTGGCGGCGGGTTTGCCGCTCCGCCCCGCCCTGCCCGCGCGGCGTGCTCGGATGAAGCGATCCCAGTCGCGTTGCGAGAGCGTCTTGGCCTTGCGGTGTTTCCCGAAGAACCGGAGGAACATCTTCATCGCGGCCCGGTCGTACTTCCGCGATCCTTTCGCCTTGGTGGGCGTCACCTCCTCACCGTAAATGTCAAACAGCGCCTTGAGGGTGAGTGGTTCGGGCTCAGCGTCCGTCGCGTCCGTGGCCACCGGCTCTGCGAGCCCGGCGGCGATCTCGTCGGCTTGCTTCTTGGCCTTGGCCCAGTCGCGGTGCCTCAGCGACCTGCGCAGCTTGCGTCCGTCTTCGCGCCACTCCACCTGCATGATGCCGGTCCTGGGATCAGGGAAGACCCGGACCCGGTTCCGGCCCCACTCGCCGGCGCTATAGCTGCGCCAGCCACGTCTCGTGTTGGCCATCAGTCGATTCCTTTCTCGATGATGGACTCCACGATCTGCCTATTGAAAACCTCACGCCGATCTCGCTTTCGCGCCAGTCGAGCGCCAGACAGCGACCCTTGGCCCCGGTGCTTCTGGGGTAAGTATCTGCGAGCGATTCTGGGTGCGCCGGGCCGTCCGGCGTTCGGGATCTTGCCGTCGCGGACGAGCCGTCCGAGGTGTTCCCGGGTGTAGCCGCTTTCCCGGGCCGCGTCGGTTAGTGTGAGGGTAGTCTCGTCGCGCTCCCGGAGGGTGGCCTCAAGTTCGTCGGCGCATCTCTCAAGTACGACAGCCAGGTTTCCGCCCCCGTAGCGGCGGAGCGCCTCCGCCTGCTTCAGCCAAGTGTCGAGCAACGACTGAACGGAGGTGTTAACGATCGGCCTCCGCGTTCCCCCGATCCGTTGTCTACTCCCAGTCACCGTCGGCGTCCCTGCGGAGCGCGTCTTCGAGGCCCGCATCTCCCTCGCCCCGCCGTACGGATCGCTCGGCGAGATCGACGCGGCGCCCGAGGTCGGCGAGCCCGGTGGTGCGGGC
Source organism: Gemmatimonadota bacterium (assembly GCA_028874985.1). Classification (GTDB taxonomy): domain Bacteria; phylum Gemmatimonadota; class Gemmatimonadetes; order Longimicrobiales; family Gaopeijiaceae; genus Bin94. Next base: position 35,404 of record JAPPGI010000067.1, read on the forward strand.
GATGGCGTAGATCGTGGCCGCGATGGCGGTGAGCGCGAGCGCGGCATGGAGGAGGAGCGCGACTGCGTGCCCGGCGAGGATCGCGGGCCAATGGGGAGCGAGATAATCGAGGCGGGATCCGCCGAGCAGGAACGCCGATCCGGCGAGTGCGGCGGTGAGTCCCGCGCTGATCTTCCATGGCTGCATCGTGTCTCTCTTTCCGGAGTCAGAGTTCGACTGAGGCGGGGTCGCGGTCGGCCGGTCCCTTGAGCCAGGAGCCCTTTTCGCTTCCTCCGAGCCCGAGCTTGCGGAGCAGACCTGCAGCGGCCGGGCCATTGGCGTGCATGGCGAACCCGGCGGCGGCCTTCGCGCGCAGTGCCGGTTCGCGGTAGTTGCCGGACGCGACCTCGATGTTGACGCGGCCGGTCCGCCCCTCGGCGTCCGCGTACTCGATCTGCGCGTCCGGATAGAGCACCTTGCCGGTGTCGTCGAGTGGAAGCCCGAGTTCACCGGCGATGCGGTGACGCTCGGCGTCGGCGGCCTCCATGCCGTGCTTGAGCCGAACCGCCTCGCTGCCGCGCGCGACGGCGCTCTTGAGTTCGGCGTCGAGCCGGACGCGCCTGACGGTGGCGCCTCGTTCGGCGAGGCGCTGCCGTTCCTTTCGGAAGGCGCGGTAGATGGCAGTGTCGTGCCCGGCCTCGGCGGGCTTCATGCGGTGGAACCGGATCCGCTGTGCGGGATCCATCCCGCGCCGGGCGGCTTTCCTCCGGGCCTCGACGACACCCTCGCGAGTGAGCGATAGGATCTTGAACGGATTGCCCTTCGGTCCGGTGGCACGGTGCTCCTCGACCCATCCCTTCCGGATCCAGGCGTTGACGGCCCTCCGGGTGGTGTGGGGGTGGCCGCCGAAGCGCGCCTCGGCGAGGTCGCGGTAGGAGACCGCGCCGAAGACACCGAGGTCGGTCAGCGCCCCGTCGCAGCGTTCGGAGAAGGAGATGGACCCGCGCTCCCGGCTCGCGGCGTATTCTCGGCGATGGCCGTCCCGCAAGCGGTGTTTGTTGCGGCTGGGTGGCGCGGCGGGGCGCGGGTCCGGGTGGGGGGGGGGGGCGCCCCGGGGCCGCCCCCCCCCCGGGGCGCGGGGCGGCCCCCCGCCCCCCCCGGGGGGCGGGGGCCGGGGGCCCCGGGCCCGGGGCCCCGGGCGGGGCGGGGGGCCGCCGGCGGGGGGCGTGGGGGGGGGCGGCGGGGCGCCGCCGCTCGAGGCGCGGCAGATCAGCGCCCGCGGCGGTACCCTCATCTGTCGCC
>JAPPGI010000077.1 GCA_028874985.1 Gemmatimonadota bacterium
GGCCGTGAGTAAGGCTGGCTTGACGCAGGCTAAGGGCGTCAAGCCAGCATACCCCCGGTATAACCGGGGGCTGGCGAGGGACTCCGCCCCTTCGATCCCCAACAGCCCCGCGCTCCGGTGGATTGCGCGGGCGGGGGCGTCGCCCCCGTTCCCCCGTGACCGCGTGGGCCGCCGCGCGTCATGGACGCCGCCCGACCAACACTCGTCGAAGTGCTTTCGGTCGAGTACAATTGACCGACCCGCCGAATCATCCGCGTCCATCGGGGCGCGGACCTGCCTCCAGAAAGGGTAACGGACATGGGCAGCTTGCATGATGCCGTCATGCAGTACGTGGAACAGGAAATGAAGAAGGACCCCGGCGTGAAGAATGCCACCCTGTTCGCGGGTGCCCGCGAGATCGACGAGTCGATCGGGGAGCTAAGGCCACAACAGTTCCACGCTGTAGTGGTCCCGGTTTTCTGGACAAGTGGACGGCTTAAACATCAGGCCGCCCTTCTGCTGAACTTCTCGCGAGCACGCGCCGGGGTCATGTACCCGTGCCGCTGGAGGAGCCAGCCGTTGTTGTAACGCTCGATGAAGGTGCCGATCACCGCTCTGGCCTCCTCGAGTGTTTCGAAGTCGTGCAGATAGATGCATTCCTCCTTGAGCGTCCGGATAAAGCGCTCCGCGACGCCGTTGCACTCCGGCTCGCCCACGTAGGCGGGCGTGGAGCGGATGCCGAGCCACTGGATCTCGGCCTGGAACTGCCTCGCCCGGTACTGCGAGCCCCAGTCGTGCCGCAGACCGAGGCCCAGGGCGACCGCCTTGCCGAAGCCGCCCATGTGGGCCCGCACCCCCTGGCGGACCGGTTCCAGCGCCGCCCAGCGGTCGCCCTTCTTCGCGACGTGCCAGCCGACAACGTCCGAAGCGCAGTGGTCGACGGCCGCGAAGAACCAGCACCAGCCCTCCGCCCTGGTCCAGAACCGCGACGCGTCCGTGCCCCAGAGTTCGTCCGGCCTCTCGGTCCGGATCCGGCCGCTGTGGGTCCGGTCTCCGCGGGGATGGCCCCGCCGCACCGGCGCCAGCAGCCCGTGCTCCCGCATCAGCCTCAGCACCCGGTTCTTGCCGACCCGGATCCCCCTGGCCGCGAGCCGCGCCTTCACCTTCCGGTGGCCCTCGCCGAGGAACGGACTCGCCTTCAGCACCGTCCGGATCTCTTCCACCAGCTCCTCGTCGCTCAGGGCCGTCTTCGGGCCCCGCTTCCCGGGCTGTCGGCGATCAGCCTGCAGAGGCTCGCCGAGCCTGGCCCGCAACGCGTACACGCTCGAACGCGCGACCCGCCACGTCTCGCACACCATCGTCAGCGGATAGCGCCGCCTCGTCGCCGGACTCACCCGTCCAAGCGCCTCAAGAGCTTCCTCAGCTCGTCCCCGTACCCCCTTTTTTCGAGAAGCTCCGCCTGCAACTCGACCCGCATCGTCATCTCTCCCAACTTCGCCCGGGTCCGCATCAGCTCGCCTCCCGGCCGGTTCTTCTTCTTCAGCCCTTGCTGGCCACCTTCCAGGAACTCCCGCCGCCACCGCTCCAGCTCCGGCGGCGCAACCCGAATCTCCCGGCTCACCTCGCCGATATCCTCCCCCCGCAACAGTCGCAAGACCACCTCGGCCTTCCGCTGCGCGCTCCACCGCTTGGGGAGGCCGGCCGGCCTCCCCAAGCCGCCCGCTCCGTCCTGCTCGTCCGTACTCCGAGACATCCACTGCCCCCTCTCTCTTGGACCCCGGATGGGTTGCTAAGCTACTGTCCAGAGAAATCGGGGGCACTATAACGCCAGGTATCGGCTGCCGGTGACGCGGCGGATGGCGGAACAGCGGCGGCCCGCACAGCAAGCGAAGGCGGCCCCGGCACCTGACCCCGCGCCAGCGTCGTTGGGAGATGGTGCCGCCGTCATGGAGTACGTGGAGCGTACGCTCGAAGCGAACCCGGGAATCGCGAACGCGGAGCTGTTCGCGGGTGCCCGCGAGATCGACCCCTCCGTCGCGGCACTCTCGGCCCGACAATTCCACGCGAAGTACCCTCTCCAAGTGAAGGCGCGGCTCGCAAGGGCCGCCGCGCCCGAGCCCAAGACGCCGCCGGAACCGGAGGAAGCAATGAGTGAGGAGCCCACCGCCACGGACGTATCGTCGGCGGGGGAGGGCGACACGGCGACATCGCCGACCGGCGAGGGCGACCCCCTCGCGGTTCGCCGCCTCCTGCTCGATCTGGCGAAGGAACTCGCGAGGGCGGAGAGCAAGGCAGAAGTAATCGAGGTCATCGCTGGGCTGGACGACTACGTGGCCGAGATTATGGAGGCGGCACGAGGCTGAGTCGTCCGCGGGCCTCGGTGGCCCGTGGCGCGCACGGCACGATGAAGAGCACTGCGTGGACGCAGTGCGGGGGTCCGGGGGCATCCCCCGGCCAGAGTTTTTGTGAAACAAAAGCACATCTGGCTCCCCGGAAACCCCGAAAGAAACGGGGCCGCGAAGGAACCGCCGCGACAAACCCTCTGAGCGGCGGCGACCGCCCGCAAGCCACCACCGCGCCCCCGGCGCGAGACCGGGACGCGAGTGGCGGAGAAGCCTCCTCTCCGCGATACTTCGTTCGCGCAGATCGTGCGGTCCATCACGAGAGGAATCGAATGATGGCACGCACGAAACGTGACCGGCGCGCATACAGCGCCGGCGAATGGGGCCGGAATCGGGTGAGGGTCTTCCCTGACCCCAAGACCGGCTTCTTCCAGATAGAGTGGCGAGAGAGCGGGCGCAGGCTCACCCGGTCCCTCAAGCACCGCGACTGGACCCGAGCCAAGAAGCAGGCGGACGAAGCCGCTGCGGACTTCGCCATGCTTCAGCCCAACGGCAAGGCGGAGGCCGAGTCCGAACCGCTCACCCTGGGAAGGCTTTTTGACATCTACGGCGAAGAGGTGACGCCCGCCAAGGCCGAGGGGACACAGCAGACCGACAGGACCGCGATGTGGATGTTCCTCAAGTTCTTCGGCAGGGACCGCGACCCGTCCACACTCTCACAGCGCGACTGGGACCGGTTCATCCGGGAGCGCCGGGCGGGAAGGATCGGCTACTCGGGCAGGCCCGTGTCCAACCGGACGATCGCATGCGACCTGACCTTCCTGATGGCCGTGCTCAACTGGGCGGCCAGGTCGAGGGACGAGCGAGGCCGCCTGCTCCTCGACTCCAACCCGCTCCAGGGTCTCAGGAAGCCCGTCGAGAAGAACCCCACCCGGGTAGTCCTTACGGAACAGGAGTACGAGGCGTTGTTGAAGGTGTCCCGTGACGTGGACTGGCGCTTCCATGTTGCACTCGTGCTCGCGCACGAAACCGGGCACCGAATCGGAGCCATCCGCAAGCTGCGGTGGTCTGATGTGGACTTCGAGGGCGAAGCGGTGCGGTGGCGCGCGAAGCACGAGAAGACGGGATACGAGCACGTCACGCCCGTGACCGAAGAGGCGTTGGCCGCTTTGGAGGAGGCGCGAGCGATGAGCGCCGGGACCGGCGATGGGCCGGTGCTGCCCGCGCCGACGGATGCCTCGCGGTGCGTGGGCCGGTCGCTGCCGAGCTTTTGGTGGCAGAGAGCCCAGACGCGAGCGGGACTGGAACCGAAGCCGGGCCGAGGCTGGCACTCGCTGAGGCGGAAGTTCGCGTCCGATCTCATGGATCAGCCGCTCAAGGTCCTTTGCGAACTCGGAGGCTGGAAAACGGCCAAGACCGTCCTTCAGTGCTATCAGCGGACTGCATCAGATTCATATCTGTTTGTAACCGCGTCAC
>JAPPGI010000013.1 GCA_028874985.1 Gemmatimonadota bacterium
GACAAATGAAGCACCGGACCCTACCCGGCACCGCGCCACCCCCCGACTCTACTGTTGCCGGTTCAAGGCTTCGCTCTGCGTTGCTCCCTATGGCGAATAGCGCTGCTATTCCCCCTCCGTCGCGCCTTGCCAGCCCGGCAACGGGCGGCAGTTTCGCATCTGATTGAGGTGGTTGTGTTTGCATGCGTGGCGGGGTCTGATTCCCTCTGGTTGGCTCCCGCTACTTGCTACTTCGCGAGCGCGCCACGGCGGCGGGCGTCCAGCGCCTTCCGAAGCTGTCCCTCGTCGGCTCTCTGGTAACAACGTAGGACCGTCTTCGCCGTCTTCCAACCGCCGAGGTCGCAGAGCACCTTCAGCGGCTGGTCCATGAGGTCGGTCGCGAACTTCCGCCTCAGAGAGTGCCAACCCCTGCCGCGCTTGGGTTCCAGCCCGGCGAGCTTCTGGGCCTTGGACCACCACGAACGCACCCGCGACGATCCAACGGATACCGAAGGATTACCGGGCGCGGGCAGAACCGGAGCGTCGCCGCCCCGGACCTTCCTTACTCGGGCCTCGCCGAGTGCGGCCAGCGCGTCGGCGGTGACGGGCGTCGTGTGCTCGTAACCCGTCTTCTCGTGCTCGGCCCGCCACCGGACGACTCCGGCATCGAGGTCGATGTCGCGCCAGCGGAGCTTTCGGATCGCTCCGATCCGGTGGCCCGTTTCGTGCGCCAGCACGAGCGCGACGTGGAACCGCCAGTCGACCTTATGGGACACCGTCAGAAGCGCTTGGTACTCGTCCTCGTCGAGGACGACCCGCGTGGGATTCTTCTCCTTGGGCGTCCTCAGCCCCCTGAGCGGATTCCTTTCAAGCAGCAGCCTTCCCCGCTCGTCTCTGGACTTCGCGGCCCAGTTGAAGATCGCGATCAGGAGCTTCAGGTCGTATTCGACCGTCCGGTCGGACACCGGCCTACCGCTCGGGCCGACCCTGCCCTCCCTCCGCGCCCGGATGAACCGGTCCCAGTCCCGCTGCGACAGCGTCGCCGGATCGCGATCCCGACCGAAGAACCGGAGGAACATCTCCATCGTGGTCCGGTCGTGCTGCCGGGTGTGCTCGCCCTTCGTGGGCGTCACCTCTTCCCCGTAGATTTCAAAAAGCCGTTCCAGCGTGAGCGGCTCGGGCTCGGCGTCCTTCCTGCCGTTGGGCTGATGCACCGCGAAGCCCGCGGCGGCCTCGTCGGCCTGCCGCTTCGCGCGCGTCCAATCGCGGTGTTTCAGCGACCGGCTCAGCCTGCGCCCGTTCTCCCGCCACTCGATCTGGTAGAGCCCGGTTTTCGGGTCCGGGAACACCCTGACCCGGTTCCTGCCCCATTCGCCGGCGCTGTATCCGCGCCGGACACGTTTCGTGCGTGCCATCATTCGATTCCTCTCCGGATGATGGACTGCACGATCTGCGCGTTTGTAATCTCGCGCGCGCAGGGCGTCCTGACCAGTGCCGGATCTTCCGGCACGGTGGGCTTGGCGTTCCGCCAAGCGCCCTGGCAGACTCTCGACGGATGCCCGGCCGGTCGGACCCCGCCTCATATCCGGCCCTCCTTCCGCAGCCGCCAGTAGCCCTTGTTCCCCGGCAGGTAGTGGGGCTTCAGGTAGACGCGGGTGGCCGGGAGCGACTTGACGCCGTCGTAGGGCAGGCAGACGGCCTGATAGTTGTCGAGCAGCGTGAACTCGCGGGGGGTGAACACGGGCTGCATGCTCCGCTGGAACGACTTGCTCGCGCCGATGGTGCCGCGCCCGCCTCCGGCGCGGCCGGACAGGAGCGAGAACTCGGGCCTCCCCGTGGTCTCGGTGAACGTGTAGGAGGGCTGGGTCTTCATGACGGAGCCGCACATCTCGGACGCGATCCGCGCCGACGACTCGTCGGACAGGGACAGGAAGATCCGGGTGCGAAGCGTCTGGACCAGCGTGCGCCACGCCTCGCCCGAGGGGAGCACGGAGCGGAGCGAGGAGATCGACTGCGTGGCGACGATGGGGATGCAGCGGCACTGCCGGGTCAGGGCGAACGCCTTCTCGTCACCGGAAGGATCGTCCTGCCCGACGGTGGCAAAGGCTTGATACTCGTCACAGATGAACACGGCGGGCCGCATGTGACGCTCGGGACGGCGGGCGGCCTCGGCCGGACGCCGGAGCAACGCCTGCATCCAAGCGTTCTTGAGCAGCACGCCGATGGCGCGGGCGAGCGCCGGGTTCGCCCCGGCGGGCATGTTGAGCGCCAGTACCTTGCCGTCCTCGATCAGATCGGCGAGCGGCGGCAGCCTGCGGCGGAGCCCCGGCAAGGGCGGGACGGCGGCATCGTCCCGGTCCGGTCCGGCTTCATCCGGCTGCGCGGCATCGGGCGGCGGCGGACAGAACACCCCGGCCACGTCCGGCTGGTCGAACAGCGAGAGGAAGACGCTGATCCCCTCGACGATCGAGGTGCGCAGCTTCGCGTCCAGCGCCATCCAGTCCTTCCGGTACCACCGCTCGACGGCCTCGACCTGCTCGCGGAAATCGCCGCCCGCGCCGGTCCCGTCCGCTTCGGTCGTGAACTCGATCTTCCGTTCGGCGAGCCGCTTCCGAAGGCCGGTGTCGAGGCGGCATGCCGCGCTGGCCGTGCCGGAGACCGGCTTCCACGCCCAGCCTCCGAGTGCTTCCTTGTGCTCGGCGAGGTCCGTGTTGGCAATCACGGCGCGCTGCGGACACACCCGGTCGGCCATCGCCTTGGCCTCCCCGATCTTGTCGGCGAATAACTCCGCGTCCACGGTGCAGCGGTAGATGTCCCGGAGCGTGACCCACCCGCTTGGGAGGAGCCGGTGAAGCTCGACGATCCACCGGACGAGGTTCGTGTAAGCCTGCTGCCAGAACGGTTCTCTGGACTTGCCGAAGAGTTGGTTGATGAGCGACGCCACGCCGTAGGCCAGCGAGTAGGAGTCGAGGAGAGGATCGTCGAGCGGGTTCCACTGCCACGAGCCGCCGAGCCCGATTTCGAGGTAGTCGTCAGCGCGACCGGCGTCCCCGAGGATGCTCCGGACCTGGTGGCAGAAGTCCCCTTTGACTTCGAGCACGAGCGCCCCCGCGCGGCGCTTGGGATCGTCGGCCCGCCAGTGAAGCAGCTGGCGGGCGAACGGGTACATGCAGGCGGTGGTCTTGCCGGTGCCGACGGCCCCGACGACGAGCACGCCGGTGTACAGTCCCTTCTCGGGAATGACGAGCCATGACGGCCGCTCGCTCGGGCGCGGAACGGTGGGATGGTGCAGCTCCCCGACGACGAGCGAGGGCTTGTCGTCCGCTGGCGACGTGGGCCACCGGGGCAGCCTGCCCCGGCGGACGATCCGCACGAGCGGCTGGAACCAGACCCTCCAGACCGCGAGGCAGAGGTTTCCGGCGAGGATGACGGCCGCGGCGGGAGCCGCGTGGTACCAGACGCGGATCGCCGTGTGGATGCCCGGATCGTTGTGGGCGATCAGGTCGAGGTAGGGGTTCTCGCCCAAGCCGGGGAACGGCGCGCCGATGGCGCGTCCGGCCGCCGCGCCGACAGCCGAGCCGATGATGACGAGCGTGCTGAGTCTCATCGTTGGTTCAACCTTCCCGTAGGGATTGATGCTGCGGTAGCGACCCCGAGGGGTCGGGGGCAGGGGTGCGCAAACACACCTGCCCCCGAACCCGTACCGAGCCCTCGGCGATGGGGGTCGCTACCGCCACGGCAAGAGCGGCCCGCGTGCCACCGGGCACCCGGGCCGCGAAGCCGCAAGACGTTTCCGGGCGGGGGCTTCCGCCGCCGAACCGGTGCGCATCGCCGGACGCCCGAAGTGCGCATCGGACCCCCGTGTCGATTGCGCGGTCGAGTACGGTCGTGGGACGCCCTCCGCTCACAGGTAGCGCACTCCTTGAAGGCGAACGGTCCGCCAAGCGCTGGCGCGGTGGATCGTGGCGATCCGACGCCCCCGCAGCGCCTCCTTCTCCAGCGCCACGCTCTTCTGCATGGCGGCTTGCAGCCCGCCGTACTCGTCGAGAACCTCGACGGAACCCTCGATGATCGCACGTTCGATCCGGGCAAGCTCGATGGCCGCCATCGGGTCGGGCTCGGCGGTGGCGGTGGCTTCCGTCCAGTAGCGCATCACCTTCCTGGCCCGCCGGGCCTGCCGCGACGTGCGGGCGACCACGACCGCCTCGACGGTTCGGCCCAACGTCGCGAGCGCCCGCCAGAGACCCCGGTGCGCTCTGCCCCACGACCGGAGCGCGGTCGCGGTGTCGTGGCCGGGATCGGCGTAGACGAAGACGGCGCGCTCGGAGTCGAGGGCGACGGGCAGCTTGACGTGGAAGTACCGGCGCGTGGTTCCGGCTTTGCCCCGGTATACCCGGACGGGCAGGAGCTCCCGGTCGATCCCGAGCGCATCGAACGCGGCGACCTTCTCGGCCTCGGTCGGGAGCCACGGCAGGTCCGGATGCTCGATCACGTGTTCGAGCGACAGCAGGCGGCGCATGAGCACGACCGGGGAGGCGGTCCTGCGGTGGCGGATGTGCTCCGCGCCCAGCGCGCGGTAGAGGCTCCGGGCGTAGATCCGGCAGACGCGGCCGATCCCCCGGACGCGCGGGACGGTCTCCTCGGCCGCGAGACCCTGCGCGATCAGCGCGTGGACCATGCGCCGCGCCCGTTCGTGGTGCGTACTCAGGAACGCCGTCGCCTGCGTGCGGGTGAAGACCCCGCTGTGAAGGCACACCAGAGCGATCCACTCGGCCTTGCGGCCCTTCCAGCCGAACGGCTTCAGGGCCTCCGCCCGTTCTTCGAGACGGGCGGTCATCGCGCCGCGATCCGGTCGCGCAGCCACTCCTCCAGTTCCGATTCGATCCAGCCCACGGACCGCTCGCCCAACGGGACCGGCTTGGGGAACCGGCCCTCGGCCATCATTACATAGATCGTGCTCCGCGACAGGCCCGTGCGGGCCATCACCTCATGCAGCCGCACGAAGCGGATCGGGGAAGTCGTTCTCGGTTGCGTCTGGTGTTCGCTCATCGCTCTGCTCCCCGTCGTGCTCCTCGATTTCGATGCGGGCTTCCGGTGCCGGGGGCGGCGGGGCGGCTCGCGTGCGCCGCCCGGCTCACGGCCGAAACCGGCGATGAACGCCAGAACCCGGTCTGCCGTCCGGAGCGTGAGCGAGCGGCCGACGTCGATCTGGCGCATCAGGTTCGGGTCGCCCAGCGCCATCCTCCCGAACCTCGTCCGGCTCAGGCCCGTGCGATCGAGGAAAGTGCTAACTCGCGTGCTGAAGTACTCTTGCAGCGTATCCATGACCGAACGCTGAAAGACCTTCCGCACGCCCGTCAAGCTGTAGGAAATCGTCTACAGTCCGGGGACGTTCGAGGACGTTCCGCAGCGTTCTCGGCTCGGGACACGCCGCCGCCAGCGGTTCGGACAAACTCCCCCCTCGCCATGCGTGGCGATTCCCTTCAACGCCCTGCAAGACAGGCTCTCAGGCACTGGACCACTCACTTGGGATCGTCGGCAAACAAGACTTGACGGTACCGCGACCAGCCTGTATGGTATCGGCTCCCACCCAAGCCCCCAGCAAAGACCGGATGAATCCAAGAAGAATGTGGAAGAAGCGCCTCAACACTGCGGCCAAGCTGGCCTGGGTCGGGCTTCTTGCCGGAGGGGTGGCGTATTTCGCCGCCCAACAACGAGGAACCCCCGATGCGCCGCCCAGATTCCGAACGCTCACCCCAGACGAAGCGGCGAGGGCATGGGAGGGTGGACAAGTGCTTGGGCATGCCGAGGACACCGAGGCTGATGTCGTCGTATTCTCACGGTATACGTGCCCGTTCTCGCAAGCGCTTTTCTTCAGATTGGATAGCTTGGCGCTGGGCGGCGACCGTCAGCCAACCGTCCGCATTCGGCACCTCGTCCATCCCATGGATTCGGTCTCGTACCGGGCGGCGCTTGGAATGGTGTGTGCCGATCTCCAAGGCCGGTCGGGAGAATTCCATGACGCTCTTCTTCGCGATACGTCGCAGAAGCATGTCGGCGATCTAGTCTCCATAGCAGCGCGGACGGGTATCGGCGACCTACCGAGTTTTCAGACCTGCTTGGCCAGCGAAGAAGCCGTTGGGTCGGTTGATACCGACCTCCAAGATGGCCTTGAGTTGGGGATTACGGGGGTACCCGCGTTGGTCGCTGGCGATCGGCTGGTGGTCGGGAGCGTATCCGAAACCGAGCTCAGGGAGTGGTTGCGGTGAACAGATGCCTCCTGATCGCAGTGGCCATGCAGGTGGCGTGCGGCGATCGAGAGTCGGGATTGCCGCGCACGGACTCGCCTCTGATCGGCTCCCAAATGAGTCAAGTCGCATGGGAGCGTCTCGATACGTTGGCGGTGTTGGGGTCCGGGCCAGAATGGAGCGAGTCACCCCTGTATCGCGTGTCCGACGCAGTGCTCGACAACGAGCGGAACACAGTTTTCTTGGTGAACGGGGGGAATAGCGAGCTCATCCGCTACGACATCGGCGACGGTCAGATCCACTCGATCGGGCGGCGGGGGCGGGGTCCAGGGGAGTTCGGGCGACCGCTGTGGATGGAACCGCACGGCCCGGACTCATTGCTTGTGTATGACCGAGATCTCACCCAATTCTCCGTCTTTTCGAGGTCGGGTGGCTTCGGTCGCACCTTCAGGGTGCCGGGAATCGGCCTGAGGGGGAGGCAGCCTGCCGCCCTGACACGAATGGGAACCGGGCTTTGGGCCGCCACATCCTCGGGACTGCCACAGGTGCTGATGGTGCCGGAGACGCCCGCCGGCACGAAGGCGCGCGACACGCTTGCTATCGTCGCGATAACGGCCGAGGGCAATGTCGGAGACACGGTTGCCCGCGTCCCTCACGCACTATGGGAGCGGCTCCCGGATCCGACATCATTCAATATCCGTCGTGACGAAGACGCCGGGGGAGCGATGATATCTGGCGGGGGCGGAAGGCTGTTCATCGCGACCTTTGCGGACTCGCTGGAGGTGTTTGAGTATCTGGTCGCTGACGGCCCTGATGCCCGGCTTCTGAACCCGGTGGCGGTAGGAGCACCGCGCCAAGGCGTGGTTCAAGTGTTCGCGAGCCGGGAGGGGACGCTGTGGATCGGGGAGGACCAGTCGGCTGGTGAATCTACAGTTCTTCATGCGTTTCGACCGGGTGAGGACGAGTGGGTTCTTGCGGGGAGCCTCGCCCTTGATGGGAGTGTTCAGATACTGGACGCGGCGCAAGCTAGGATCGTCCTATTGCACCGCGATTCGCTGGGAATCGAGACGGTCGTGATTGCCCGCGCCAGCGGGACTAGGTAGTTTCTTTCGTCGAGTAAGGTTGAACCCACCACCCAGAAGGAGATCTTGAGATGCGTTGGAGAACACTGATTCCGCTGTCGCTGACCCTCGCTGTCGCCGTCACCCTGGCTCTCACCAACGCCGGTGGCTCGATGGCTCAGGAGCCTCCCCCGCCACATCCCCTCTGCGGGATGGTGAAAGGCGACGACTGCGAAAGCATCTGTCAGCGCGAGTGCAAGGACGGCAGTTGCTGTCACATGAGGCACTACAACTACCTGTAGCGGTTCGGAGACCCTCCGGGGTAGGAAGGTCGCGAGAGAGGCCGGGCAGCGGGGTTCTCCCGCCGCTCGCCTCTCTGCGCGTTGATGCGTGGAGCGCGTTTTCCGAGTTGCGTGTTCGATGATCGGATCTCGGTTTCGACGGAGACGCGATGGCGGGTGCCCTCGTTTTCGTTCCGTACCTGGTGTTCGCCACCCCTCCACATCCCAACCCGTATCATTGAGGCGGCTTCACGCCGAATGCCCGCCATATGATGCAGTTTCTCCGGCTGTTTTGGTACGGTGGGACGTGGGAGGGATCTAGCGGCAAGAACGGCAGATCGTGCAGTCCTGGTTGGACTTACGTGGTTCCTTGCCATGATTCGCGAACCTCATGCCCTGCCAGCCCGGCGCCTCGCCGCTCTCGGTGCTCGCGGGGCTTTATCCACGGACTGCTAGCCGGCGGAGCCCGATCGGCTCGCGGATTCGGAGACCGCTCGCCGGAAGACGATGTCGGCGCCGCTGGGCTCGAAGGGGATGGCCACGGTCGCCACCTCGCCGGAATCGTCGGAAGCGAAGGTCACGAGTCCGGTGACCGGCACCATGGTGGGGAGGGAGGCGATCGCAAAGGTGTCGTAGTGGTAGTGCTCGAGTTCGAGGCGGAATCCGTCGTAGCGGATCTCGAGGCGGCCTTCATTGACCCGCACTTCCATCAGCCCGTACGCCGGATGCTCGTAGTGCCCCGCGTAGGCGACGAGTTCGTGGCTGGTCTGCGTATCCTTGACCCGCCGTGCCTCCAGGTCGCGCGCGTTCTCCTCGGCCCGGGCCCGCTGCTCGTCCCGCAGCTTCAGATTGCGGGTGTTCCAGTCGATCTCGGGCAGGCCCAGCAGGCGGTCGTAGATGTTGTAAGCGACGGTCACGGGAACGGGGTTCATGTCGCCGGAGCGGTTGCTCAGCACGATGACTCCGATCCTCTGGTTCGGTAGCCACGACATGGACGAGGTGAAGCCGTCGATCCCGCCCCCGTGGGCCACCATCTTGTGTCCGCGATAGCTGCCGACGCGCAGGCCGAGTCCGTAGCTCACCTGCCCCAGTTCGGCGAACCCGGATTCCGCCGGCATGGCGAACTGGGGCTGCTGCATCCGCGCCGCACTCTCTTCGGACAGGATTCGCCGGTTTCCGAAGACACCCTGGTCCAGGTGCATCCGAATGTAGGCGAGCATCTCGAGGACATTCGAATTGATGGAGCCGGCCGGGCCCATGTGGTCGAGGTTGCGGAAGGGAACTCCGTCGAGAACGCCGCCGCGCAGGATGTAGGGCAGCGCGTAGTCTCCCGACTCGGGGTTGTCGTCGACCGAAGTATTGGAGCGGTCCATACCCAGCGGCGTGAAGACCCGTTCGTCGATGAGCCGGTGCCAGTTCCTGCCCGCGATCCGTTCCGCCAGGTGCCCCGCGGCCATGAACATCAGATTCTGATACTGGAAGCGGCTCCGGAACGAGGCGTTGGGCTCCAGGAAACGCAGCTTCGCGAAGAGTTCCGCCCGCGTTTGCGGCCGGCCGTACCAGACGTTGTCGTGGCGCGGCAGCCCCGACTGGTGAGTGACGAGGTCGCGGGGTGTCATCTCGGCGGTCGCGAATTCGTCGTAGAGCCGGAAGTCGGGAAGGTAGTCGCGCACGGGCCTGTCCCACTCCAGCCTGCCCTCGTCCGCCAGCATGGCCAGCAGTGCCACCGTGAAGGACTTGCTGCCGGATCCGATGGCCATCGTGGTGTGCTCGGTGACCGGCAGAAGGGCTTCCCGGTCACGATGGCCGAAGCCCCTCGCGAACAGCACCTCCCCGTCGCGAATCACGCCCGCGGCGAGACCGGGGACCCGCCAATCCGACATGATCGAGGTGACGAAATCGTCGAAGCCGGCGAAGGCCTCCGCAGCGGGGACGGGATGGACCGGGGCGGGGATCGTGTCCGGCAGAGGCGGTTCCCGGTCGCCGACCTGGGCCGCGAGTGGGAGCGTTGCCACGGTACTGGCCGCCAGGGCGAGAAGGACGAGACGGGAATGTCGTCCCCCGGTCCGCCCGGGATGGATTACGCGGATAAGGCCTCCTGGGTGGGTGCTATCGTGCATCTACCGACTCCGACCCGCACTGGTTCCTGCAATCTACTCGGGGGACCCGATCCGCGTCAGCCCTCCGATGACGCACCCCGGACCCGGAGAACGGGCGAGGAGAGCGTGGGCGCCGCCTGGACCCCATGAGGCCGGCATGTGCTCGGGCGGGCGTCGACAGGACTCCGGTCGCACTACGGTGCTCCTTCGTCCTCCGGTTCGAATTCCTCCTCCGACAGCCGGAAGGCTTCGATCAGTTCGGGGGTGTCCTCCGTCCCCATCACACGCCCGGCCAGATACTCGCCGACCACGGGGCCGAACTTGAAGCCCTCCGCCGAGCCCCCTCCCGCGAACCACACGTTGTCGAAGGCGGGGTGGTGATCTAAGAAGAAGTTGCGCGTCACCGATACCTCGTAGTGACACGCGCGCGTCTCGCTGACGGGGGCGTCGGCAAGCCCGGGGAACCGCTCCCGCAGGAATTTCCGCGGGCGTTCATATTCTTCCTCCAGGAGCCAGCGGCGGCTGGTGTCGGGGTCTCCCGGGGGCTGGCCGCCGGTTCGGACGCGGAAGCCGCGGTTGTCGACGGGCAGAGCGGGCCACCCCGTAACGCCGCGGAAGTTGTAGCTGGGGAGGTTGGGATAGCTGTAACCGTTGTCCCCCGGTGGAGTGCGGAGGTACAGGACGTGGCCCATGGGGATGCGCAACCGCCGGCCCATCAGTTCCGGGAAGGCCTTGGGGAACCAGGGTCCGAGGGCGAACACGTAGGTTCCGGCCGAGAGGCCCGCGCCGGGTTCAAGTCGCAGAGCGTCAAGGCGACGGCCGGTGCTCGTTCCCATCCCGGCCCGGGCGATCATGACCTCACCGCCTTCGTATTCAAAGACCCGGGCCACGGACTCCATGGCGCGGCGGGATCGCACGACGCCGGCGTCCCTCTCCCAGAGGGCCACCGTCACGTCTCCCAGTTCGATCACGGGCCAGCGCCGCCCGATCTCGTCGGCGTCCAGGACTTCGTACCGAACGCCCACCGCGTCCCAGTTCCTGCGCGTGTCCTCCATGAACTCCGTCCACTCTTCGCGCAGGATCAGGTCGGAGGTGGTGAAGAACACGCGGGGCAACAGCATGTCCCGCCACTTCGCGTCCCACTCGTTCCATTTCTCGATCGAGCGAAGGGCCCAGCGGGTCCAGAGGAGCCCGTGACCGCGGTCTCCGTAGCCCGTGCGTACACCCCGCGTCTCGCCCCCCGAGGTAGCGCGCGAATTTCCGGGCCCGTACTGGTCGATGAGGGTGACCCGTGCACCCGACTGCTGAAGGTTGAGGGCCGTCCAGGCACCGAAGGCTCCGGCCCCGATCACGGCAACGTCGGGAGTCCGCCGCGTGTGAACCGCCGGTGCGCGGCGCTCGCGCGGCAACGCCGAACGCCCTTTCCCCTGGTCGGCCGACACGGCGCGCGTGCCCGTCAGAACGGCACCCGTACCCAGCACGGCCGCCTTGACGAACCGGCGCCGATCCACCCCGGTGCGTTCCCGGGTCCCATCCCGGCGTGTCTCGAGCTGTTTCACGGATCGAGGCCGGGTGGCGCCATCCTGACCTTGCGCATCGGGGAGTTCGCATCCAGCTCGGCGGGGCCCGCCGCGTGTCCGTTGATGCTGAGAATGAAGGAAACGACATCCAGGTAGGTGTCTTCCTCCAGGCTTCCGGGATTGTCGTCGGGCATGGTGGAGCGGAGGTCCCGGTAGAACGAGTAGACGGTGCGGCGACCCCAGGTGGACTGGAACGCGCGTCCCCGGAACTCGCTGGTGGTGTGGCAGTCGGAGCAGTCCGCGTCGAATGCCGTCCTGCCCCGGTCCGCCTGCACCGAGGTGAAGATCGCGGCGGCGTGTTCGCCGGTCGCGTGTGCCCCGGCGTCGGTGCCGGTCCGGGAAGGGGGGGACGACAGCGCACCGTTCACGGTTTCCGGCGCCTTTCCCGACGCTTCAGGTTCACCGCCGGAAGCGCAGCCCGCAACGGCGATTGCGAGTGCGCAGCGAAGCGTAGCGGCCCCACGGCCATGCATTCCCGGCATAGACCGGACTCCCTCCTCCGGTGTAGTATGTCCGTCCAGGGGGCGTGCCCGCGGTCCCCCTCGCGCACGCCCGGCTTGTTGCAACCCTCGAATATAGGAGGTGTGACGAAATGCGCAGCCGAAGATCCCCGAGCGGGGCCCGCGGACGGAAGCCCCCCGGCACATGCCGCTTTCGGTGGCCGTGCGGAAAGATCCACCTGCTTCTGGTAACGGCACTGATACCGGCCGTGGCCGGGTGCGAGAGACTTCCACTGTCCCTGGGAGACGAGAACAGCATCATCGTAACCGCCGCACCGGAGTTGTGGACGGACGTGGAGGCTACCCTCGTGCCCGCGCTGGAGCGAACCGTATTCACGGTCCGCGACGAGAAGACCTTCACGGTGACCTCGGGTGACCTCGGAGGGGAGAACTGGGTTCGGCTTCGCCGGTTGAAGCGGCAACTGATACTCGGGACGGCGGCGGATCCGTGGATGGAGCCGGCGCTCGCCAAGGTCGGGGAGCCGGTTACCCCGCCGCAGATCGCGCAGGTGGAGAACGTGTGGGCGCGGGGTCAGGTCGTCACACTCGTCATCCTGGAGGAAGGAGACGAAGTGGCCGGCGTGACCGAACTGCTGCCTTCCGTCGCCGAACTCTACGACAGCCAGTTCAGGGCCCGGGCCATCGCCAGGATGTTCATCACCGAGCCCGACACGGCACTCTCCCGCAAGCTGGCGGAGGAGCATGGATTCACCCTGCTCGTGCCCGCCGTGTACAGCTACAGGACCGTCGACTCGGTACACATCTTCCGCAACGACAACCCGGATCCCTCCGAGTTGATCCGCCAGTTCACCGTCACCTGGCAGCTTCCCGTGCAGCCGGAATTGGGGACCGAAGATCTGCTGGCCTGGCGGGCACGGATCGTCGACGGCTACTACAACTACCCGCAGAACGTCAACCTGGACCGGGTGATCGAGAAACGGGCGATCCTGAACGGCGGCCCGACCTTTACGTACCAGGCCGTCTGGGAGAACCCGCCGAACGAGTATCCCGCCGCCGGGCCGTTCATCACGCGAACGGTGGACTGTCCCGGCCAGGGCCGCCGGTACCTCGTCGACGCCTGGCTGTATGCGCCCGGCCGGGACAAGTACGAGTACATGATCCAGTTGGAGCAGATCCTGGATTCCTTCCGCTGTACGCGAGGGTAGCGGCGGAGCAGCCTTTGTCCTTCGTTCACCTCCACACTCACTCCGAGTACTCGCTCCTCGACGGCGCCAACCGCCTCCCGGACCTGATCCGCAGGGCCAAGTCCTTCGAGATGCCGGCGCTGGCGCTGACCGATCACGGATGCCTCTACGGCGCCTGGACCTTCCAGAAGCTTGCCCGCAGGGAAGGCCTCAAGCCGATCATCGGGATGGAGGCGTACGTTGCGCCCGGCGACCGGCGCGAGCGCGCCCGCTCGGGCCCGGGGGGCAAGGCGCACTACCATCTGGTACTGCTGGCCCGGGATGCCGAAGGCTACCGCAACCTGATCAGGCTGTCGTCGATCGGGTACACCGAGGGCTTCTACTATCGCCCCCGGGTGGACCGCGAGACGCTCGCCCGCCACGCCGAAGGGCTGATCGTGACCTCCGCGTGCATGGCGGGCGAACTCGCCCGCCACCTGGTCGCCGGGAACGACGAGATCGCGCGCGAAGTGGCCTGCTGGTACGCCGACACGTTCCCCGACCGATACTACCTGGAGGTGCAGGCGCACGGCACTCCGGGTCAGGCCGAAGTCAACGACGGGATCTTCGCGCTGGCGGACGAGCTCGGCCTCCCCGTCGTGGCCACCAACGACGCGCACTTCCTGGAGCACGCGCACCACCCCGCCCACGACATCCTCGTCTGCATCGGCACGGCCAGGAACCACGACGATGAAGACCGCCTCAGATACGACGACGGCCTCTACCTCAAGAACCCCGACGAGATGTCCGCCGCCTTCCCGGGCCGCCCCGATGTGATCGAGAACACGCTCAGGATCGCCGACGAAGTCACCCTTACCCTGGAACGGAAGTACCGGCTGCCGTCCTTTCCCCTCCCCACCCCCTTCAGCGACCCCAACGAATACCTGGTTCAACTCGCAAGGGAAGGTGCCCGGGAGCGGTTCGCGCCCGGGGCCGCCGCTGCCGGTACCTCGGAGGGCTCCACGCCCGGCGGCGGCGCGACCCCCACGCCGGACGACCCTCTTCCCGCAGGAGTGCGCAAGCGCCTCGACTACGAGCTCGAGGTCATACTCAAGACCGGCTACGCGGGGTACTTCCTCATCACCTGGGACTTCATCCGCTGGGCCCGCGAACACGGGATCCCGGTGGGTCCGGGCAGGGGTTCCGCCGCCGGCTCGCTGGTCTCCTACGCGCTCCGGATCACCGACCTCGACCCGCTCGAATACGGCCTCCTCTTCGAGCGCTTCCTCAACCCCGAGCGCATCTCGATGCCCGACATCGACATCGACTTCTGCTACGAGCGCCGGAGCGAGGTGATCGAATACGTGCGGCGCAAGTACGGGCGCGACGCCGTCGGACAGATCGTGACCTTCGGGACGATGAAGAGCCGGGCCGTGATCCGCGACGTGGGGCGGGTGCTCAGGTTCGAGGTGGCCGAAACCGACCGGATCGCGAAGATGATACCGAACCAGCCGGGGCAGAGCTACACGGTGGCCCAGGCCGTGGAGAGGATCCGGGACGTCAAGGCGCTCTACGAGTCCGACGAGCGCCACAGGCGACTCTTCGACTACTCGATCACGCTGGAGGGGCTGTCGCGCCACGCTTCGGTGCACGCTGCCGGAGTGGTGATCGCGCCCGGGCCGCTGCACGACTACGTACCGATCTGCACGCAGGGCAGGGGTGCCAGGAACGGTGGGGCGGGGGTGGGGTCGGCGGCTGCAGATGCGGGGGAGGACGGTCCCGACGTCGTGACGCAGTACGACATGAACTGCCTCGAGGACGCCGGGATGCTCAAGATGGACTTCCTGGGCCTCAAGACGCTCACCGTGATCCATGACGCGGTGAAGGCGGTAACCGGCCGGCTGGGCGAATTCCGCCACCCGGACACCGGCGCGGTCTACGACTCCGACGCCATGGACGACGTGCCCCTGGACGACCCCGAGGTCTACCGCATGCTGGCCGGCGGCGGCACCTCGGGCGTCTTCCAGTTCGAGTCGAACCTGGCACTGGACAAGCTGCGGGCAATGCGCTGCGACCGTTTCGACGACCTGGTCGCCACCAACGCCCTCATCCGCCCCGGCCCGCTCGATTCGGGGATGACCGACCGGTACATCCAGCGCAAGCTGGGAAAGCAGTCGGTCTCCTACCCCGCGCCCGGCCTGGAACACATCCTGGAGCCCACCTACGGCATCATCGTCTACCAGGAGCAGGTGATGCTCATCGCGAACGACCTGGCGGGCTATTCCCTGGGCGAAGCCGACGTGCTGCGCAAGGCGATGGGAAAAAAGGACGCCGAGCTGATCCGCGCGGAGCTGTCCCGTTTCCAGGACCGGGTCATCGAGCGCGGACTGCCGCGCAACACCGCGGCGGCGCTGGCCGGCCAGATCGAGACTTTCGGCCGCTACGGCTTCAACAAGTCGCACTCGGCGGCGTACTCGCTGCTGTCGTACAAGACCGCCTGGCTCAAGCGCCACTACCCGGCGGAGTTCATGGCGGCTCTGCTTTCGTCGGTGCTCGACAGGACCGACGATGTCGTCAAGTACATCGGGGAGTGCCGTGAGCTGGGCCGCTACCACCCCGGGCTTGACGAGGGTCTCGAAGTTCTGCCCCCTGACGTCAACGAGAGCGGCTGGAAGTTCACCGTGGTCGGGGCCGCGAGCATCCGCTTCGGGCTGGGAGCGGTGAAGGGAGTGGGTTCGGCCGCAGTGGAGTCGATCCTGGCCGCGCGCGAGAAGGGCGGCCCCTTCCGGACCTTCTTCGGCTTCCTGGAACGGATCGACCCGCGCGCGCTGAACAAGCGGGCGTGCGAGGCACTGATTGCATCCGGGGCCCTGGACTCCTTCGGCCACCGGGCCCAGCTGCTGGCCGGCCTGGAAGGCACCTACGGCGAGGTCATGGCGCGTCTGCAGGAGGCCGAACTGGGGCAGGGGTCCCTCTTCGGCGCGGGCGGGCTGGAGCGTCCCGCACCCACCCTCCCGACCGTGCCCGAGTGGGGCGACCGCGAACGCCTGGCCCGCGAGAAGGAGGCGCTGGGTTTCTTCATCTCGGGACATCCCCTTGACCGGTACCGGGAGGTCGCGCGCGCCTTCGACCAGCCGGAGGCGGGCGCGCTGAAGGACCGCATGGGCGACTCGGTCGAAATGGCGTGCGTGGTCACCGCCGTAGCGCGCCAGATCTCGCGGCGCGACGGCTCCGAATGGGCCAGGATCACCGTGGAGGGGTTCCACGGCACCGCGACCGTGCTCGCGTTCAAGGACGTGTGGCAATCGTACCGGCGAGCCCTGGAAACGGATGCGGTGGTGCTCCTGCGCGGCAAGGTCAGCGACCGCGAGCGGGACGAGGAGGACCCGCCGGTCTTCCTGGATTCCGCGGAACCGCTGGCGGTGGTGAGGGACGGTGGGCGACTGGCGGTCCGAATCGCCGTGGAGCCGGACGGGGAACTGCCCGACGACGCCTTCTCCCGCGCCCGGGCGGTTGTTGCGGCCCATGCCGGCGGGTCGCCGATCGAACTGGAAGTCGGAGACGGGAACGGTGCCACGGCCCCCGTCCTGCGGTCGAAGTCGCTGCGGGTCGCGCCCGACCGGGCGACGATTCGTGAACTCGAAGCCGTATTCGGCAAGGGCCGGGTGGGCCTGGTGAAGGTGTGAAGCGCCTTCCCGGCCCCGGCCCTCATGCTCTCGTTTCGGCTTCAAGGGCGCGTCCACCCGTGTCGGCCGTGCCCGCCCCAATGTCAATCACAGTTGACATTCTGTAATGTCAAGTTGACATATCGCCCGTCCCGAAACGGGATTCGCGCAATCGCACGGCCCGCTTCCAGAATCCGGACACGCCGATGTCGGCCGCGAAGTCCCTGAACCCCGGATCCGGACCCGTCCACTCCAGCTCGTCCACCCGGTCGAATACCGCGGCGCCGTCCCGCAGGGTCGCGAGATCGCGGAACAGCAGCGCCGCGGAGCGGTTGGCCGCCAGCGACGCCGCGAGTCTCTTCGCCCCCCGCACCGCGACGTCCCAGCGGTCGGGGCGCCCCGGAATGTGCTCGAGGTGACCATAGCGCCCCAGCACGGTGGAGGTGGACTTCGGGCCCCAGCCCGGGACGCCCGGGAATCCGTCCGCGCTGTCCCCGACCAGGGCGAGGTAGTCGGGGATGCTGGCGGGCGGGACCCCGAACTTCGCTACGACCCCCCTCTCGTCGCGAATCTCGTCCCTGCGCCGGTCCCACTGGACCACGCGCTCGCCCGCGACGCACTGAGACAGGTCCTTGTCCGGAGTACAGATGTAGACGCGCTCGACGCGTGGGTCGCGGGCGGCCCGCGCCGCGCCCGAGGCCAGCCCGTCGTCGGCTTCCAGCTCCTCCATGGCCCACACCTGCACGCCCAGGGACCTCAACGCCTCTTCGAGCGGACGGAACTGGGCCAGCAGGACCGGGTCGATGCCCGCTCCCGTCTTGTAGCCGGGCCAGAGATCGTTGCGGAACGACTCGATAACGTGATCGGTCGCCACCGCCACGTGTGTCGCGCCCCGTTCCAGCATGCCGAGAAGCGAGGCCACCACGCCGCGCACGGCACCTGCGGGACGCCCGGCGGCGTCAAGGGCCGCGGGGGCGCCGAAATGGTGGCGGAAGAGCTCCCATGTGCCGTCGACGAGGTGGACGTTCACCGCCTGTGGGCACTATTCGCCACCGCGGGGGGCGCCGCGGGTGTCGCCATGGGCGCCATGGCCCCGAGCGGCCGTCGGGTCACCCGCGCCGGGGCGGCCGTTCGAGGATCCCGGCCAGGGTCTCGACCTGCTTCTCGTCCAGGAGCTTCGTGACTTCTTCGTGGAGGGTTTCCAGGGCGGGTGTAAGCTGACGCATGAGATCGCGTATTTCCTGCATGCTCCGCCTGCCGCCTCCGGCCCCGCGCGCGCCTCCGCCCCCCACCCCGCGTGTGCGGGAACGCATGGAGTTCCTCATGCTGGTCCAGCGACCGAGGGCGTTCTTGTTCTCCTCACGGAAGTCCGCGACCAGCTTGGTCACCGCCTCGGTCTGCTCTTCGCTCAGCGAGAGTTCCTTGTTGAAGTCATCGAAGCCCTGGTCCAACACGCCCCACAGGCGCATCGCCGGGTTGTTGAAGAACCCGCCTCCGCCTCCCGCCCTGCGCTGGGCCGAAGCGGTAACGGGGATGGCCAGGGTGAGCGCCGCGACGGTGGCCCCGAACGTGACGACGTGTGCGTGGTGCCTGCTGGGTTTCATGGGGTGGGTCTCCTGTGGAAGGGCGGGTGACGCTCGGGTTTCCCTCGCAGGGAGCCGTCACCCGCGGGTGGTATTCTGAAGACATATTGCGCTCTTGATCCGTTAGGCGTCCAGCGGTCCGGGGCGGGCCGACGTCGCCGGGCGGGTCGCCCGCCGCGACGGGACGGTCCGCGGGCGGTATCCGGTACGGTCCGGCCCCCGCATCTGGCGCGCGGGCCCCTTTCCACAAGATTATCACCCATGCGCATCGCCCCCCTGTTTCTGATCGCCGCGGCCGTCGTCCCGATTCGCGGCACGGCCCAGCCCGTATCCGGCATCGTCCTGGAAGAGGGCTCCGGCAAGGCGGTGCCGGGTGCCATGGTACTGCTCTACGACAGCGCGGACACTCGAGTGGATCGCACTCTCACCAACGCGGCCGGCCGGTTCATCGTGCAGGCGGGCGCGCCCGGGTCATATCGCATCACGGTGCAGCGGATCGGCTATGTCGACTGGTCCACGGGACACTTTCGACCGGAGGCCGGTGGCATGTTCCTCACGATCGCGGTTCCGTTCGAAGCGATCTCGCTCGAGGGCCTGGATGTGTCGGGTGCACGACGTTGCGAAACCAATCTGGAAGAAGGGGCGGCCACGGCCCGCGTCTGGGAAGAGGCGCGCAAGGCACTGGCGGCGGAGGTGTACACCCGGGAAAGGGGACTGTACCGCTACACGCTGCTCCGCTACCGGCGGCAGCTCGACCGCAATGCCAGGAAGATCCTCGACGAGAAGGTGGAGGCATGGGAGCACCTGCGGGAACCCTACGTTTCGCATCCGATCGAACGCCTTCTGACCTGGGGTTTTGTCGAGCCGTCGCATGAGGACAACATGTACTATGCGCCGGACGCCGGGACCTTTCTCTCGGAGGCATTCCTCGAGACGCACTGTTTCGGCCTGCGAGAGGGTGAGGGAGGCAGGATCGGCCTGACCTTCGAACCGCTGCCCGACCGCAAGGTGGCGGAGATAAAGGGAGTGCTCTGGCTGAACGCCGCCACCTCGGAACTGGAGCAACTGGAGTTTCTCTACCAGAACATTCTGCAGCATCGCGAGGTCGGCAAGCCGGGTGGAGAAGTCTCCTTCACACGGCTTCCGAACGGCGCGTGGATCGTTCGCGAGTGGGCGGTCCGGGGACCCAAACTCGAGCAGGTCATCCGTGGGCGGCTCCGGCGCGTGGGGTATACGGAAGAGGGCGGGATCACCTGGGCGATCACCGATGCCGATGGCAAGACCATCCTGCACGCGGAATCCGCGACGATACAGGGGGTGGTCACCGACTCCGTGCGGACCGGGCCGCCGGCCGGACCGGTTGTCGTCGAGGTGCGGGAAACCGATTTCCGTGCGGTAACGGAAGAAGACGGCTCCTTCCTCCTCACCGGCGTGGAGGAGGGGGTGCATCTCCTGACGGTTCAGCATCCGCTCCTCTCGGAGTGGGGCCTGGCCTCTCCCGCGATGTTGGCGGCCGAAGCCGGGTCGGGTCAGGTGACATACGTGCGGTTGCGGGTGCCCACGGTGACGGAAGTGCTGGATGCCACCTGCGGAGGGGCCCCGCGCCCGGGGGAGACCACGGCCTTTCTGGGACGGATCACTTCACCGGGGGGCGCCGCCAGGCAGGGGATGACGGTGACGGCCAGCTGGGCGCTGGCGTCGGGATACACGGTTCCTTCGATTGCCGCGCCGGCCGGACCGGAAGGCACAGGGGGCCGGGACTGGACAATCGGCCGTGACGGCGCCTCCGCCACCGCCACGACCACAACCGACCGGCGAGGGCTCTTTCTTCTCTGCGACGTCCCCCACGGCCTGGACCTGCTTTTGACAGTGCGAAGTCCCGGTCGCACCGAGCCGGTGGCGGCCGAGTCCGTTACCGTGAATGCGGGCGTGGGGGCCGTGGTCGAAGAACTTGTCATACCGGCTGGGAGCGAGGAGCAGGAACCATGACCCGGTTCGCAGCAGTCGCGGTAGTCGCAGTCGCCTTCGGGGGTTGCGGGAGGGATGCGGGGGACCGGGCCGATCGGCCGGCTCCCCCGGAAGCCGAAGCGGAAGTGGCGGCCAGAGTGATGATCGTCGAGCCGGCCGACGGGGCCGAAGTGGATGCCGGGCCGCTGCTCGTGGTCATGGAAACGGAGGGCGTCGAGATCGTGGCCGCCGGAAACATGGACGCCGGCACCGGCCATCATCACCTGATCGTGGACGCCGACGTCGACTGGACCTTGCCCATCCCGAACGATCCCGGGGTACACTACCACATGGGGCAGGCTCAGAAGGAGTTCACCCTGGCGGATCTGGCTCCGGGCCGGCGCCGGATCATCGCGGTGGTGGCCGACGGGGTCCACATTCCCCTGGATCCCCCCGTCAGCGACACCATCACGGTCGTCGTTCGGTAACGGCCGAGTGCGCGGGGACGGGCGGGTTCACGGTGGAGCCGGGAGCTGCCTGCTGCTGGCACTCCCGTGGCTGGCGGCGTGCGACGATCTCGCGGATCGCGGCCTGGTGGCCAGAGCGGGTGATTGGACCCTGACGGAGGAACGCCTTGCGGAACTTCTGGTCCTGGCCCAGCCCTTCCCGCTTGATTCCGCGGCCGTACACGAGGTGGCGAGCCACTGGGTGGGGACGGCCGCCCTGGTGCTGAGGTCGGCGGCGGGCGATTCGCTGCTGGGTTCCGAGGCCCTGGAGGCCGGCATGTGGCTCGACCGCAGGGAGGCCCTGCTCACGGCTGACCGGGAAGCGCGGCTCGGGACAGGCGCGGAAGTGGAGGCTGCGTCCGCCGCGGAGGTGTTCAATGAGGGGGATCTCCGCCTGGTCGCGCACACCCTCCGCCGCGCCGGTCCCGGAGCCTCTTCGAGTGAGCGTCTCCGGCAGCAGCGTGTGGCCGAGCGGCTTCTCGCCACACTGGTTGAAGGCGGCTCGTGGGACGGGGCCGTGGCGGAGAGCGAAGACGCGGAGACCCGCGGCGCGGCGGGGCTGCTGGGACTCTTCGCGCGGAGCGAACTCCCATCCACGCTGGACCGGGTCGTCTTCCGGCTGGAGCCCGGGCAGGTGTCCGCCGTCACCCAGAGCAGCGAGGGTTTCCACATCCTCTACCGTCCCCGCTACGAAGAGGTCGGATCGCTTTACAGGGAGCAGTTGCGGCAGCGTCGGCTGGCCGAGGCGGACGCCGTGGCCAACGGGGAGGAACGGGTGTCCCGCGGTTTTGCGATGCTCCCGGGAGCGGTCACCGTACTGGGCCGGATGGCCGGGGAACCCGTTAAGTGGCTGGGATCGGCGCAGCCCCTGGCCGAATGGGAAGGCGGTCGTCTCACGGCTTCCGTAGTGGCGCGGTACCTGCTTTACTTCCCGGCGCAGTCACTCGCCGAACTCGCCGCGGCGGGAGAAGAGGCGCGCGTCACGCTGATCCAGGACCTGGGAACGCGCGAGCTCCGCCTTGGCGACGCGGCCGCGCGCGAGGGCCTGCTGTCCCCGGCAATCGACGAGGCCCTGGTCCGGACCCACGCCGACGAAATCGAGTACTGGCACACGGCTCTGGAACTCGGCACCCCGGACTCGCCGTCCCGGGCGGCACTGGGCCGCTACATGGAGTCGCTGGTTTCCAGGCAGACGGACGGGCGGTCGCTGCCCCCGCTTCTCAAGGCGTGGCTGCTGGCCCGGACGGACCACCGGGTGCGCGCTCGGGGGGTCCTCGCGGCGATCGTGATCGCGCGGGGAATGTTGGCGGAGACGGGCGGTGGGGCAGGCTCGGGACGGTGAACGCGCGCAAGCCGGCAGCCGGCCGCCTCGCCGCTCTCCATGCCTGGACGGGTCCGTCCACGGCACCATCCACGGCGACGGCGGACTTGACCTGTCCCCGGCCCCTTCTAGTTTCCTTCCCACGTTCGCATTCATTCGCCGGGGACACGCAATGGTCCAATTGACCGAAGTCACCAAGTACTACGGCCGCAAGAGGGCCCTGGGCCCGGTGTCTTGCGAAATCGAGAAGGGCGATACGGTCGGGTTCCTGGGGCTGAACGGTGTGGGGAAGACCACGCTGCTGCGGATTCTGGCCTGCGGTCTGCGACCTTCTTCCGGCCGTGTCCGAATCGACGGCCTGGATGTGCTGCAGGATCCGCACGAGGTACGGAAGCGGGTGGGATACCTGCCCGAGATTCCACCCGTCTACCGGGACATGACGGTGCGCGACTATCTGGCCTTCGCCGGACGCATCAAGGGAATGACCCCGGAGGCCGTGGCGCGGCGCATTCCCGAAGTCGAAGAGCGCGCCCGGGTTACCGAGGTGGCCGACATGCCCGCCGGCCATCTGTCTCAGGGTTACCGCCAGCGGGTTGGCGTGGCACAGGCGATCATCCACGAACCCGAGCTGCTCATACTTGACGAACCCACCCACGACCTCGACCCCGTGCAGATCATGGAGATGCGCGGGATGATCCGGTCGCTCAAGGACTCCCACACCATCCTGATCTCGAGCCACATCCTTCCGGAGATCAGCCAGACCTGCGACCGTCTCCTTATCCTGGACGACGGAGAGATCGTGGCGTCGGGCACCGAGGAAGAGCTGGGTGAGATGCTGCTGCAGTCGCGCAGGGTGGCGGTGACCGTCCGGGAGGGGGGCGGTGAGGAGAACAACGGGAGCGCGGCGAACGAAGGCGCCGCGATGGTGATCGGCCGGATACCGGGCGTCATCGGCGTGCGGCGGTCGGATCGCGGCGAGGGCGCCATCGAGGAGACGGGCACCGTCACCTTCGAGGTCGAGTGCAAGACGGATCTGCGCGCCGAGGTGTGCAGGGTGCTGGTCGAGAACGGCTACGACGTGATCGCGCTGGCCAGGGCGCAACGCGATTTGGAGCGGGTGTTCGTCGGGCTGGTCGGGCGGGAGCGCACGTGACGATGGGTGCGACCGGCATCATCTTCCGGCGGGAGTTCAGAGCGTACACGCGGTCGCCGATGGGGTACATCGTCGCGGCGGTCGTACTGCTCCTCGACGGCATCCTCTTCTACGCCGTGGCTCTGGGCCCCCGGGCGGGGCAGCTTCTCTCCGGCCAGGCGCTGGATCGCTTCCTCTACAACGCCAGCGGCATGGTGGCGGTGGCGGCGGTGGCCCTGTCGATTCGCCTCATCGCCGAGGAGCGCCAGACCGGCACTCTGCTGCTGCTGGACACGTCGCCGGTCCGGGACTGGGAGATCGTGCTCGGGAAGTTCCTGTCGGCGCTGGCCTTTCTGGGTGCCATCACCGTCGCGACGCTCTACATGCCGCTGATGATCCTGGTCAACGGCAAGATCGCCGTCGGGCACATCCTGATCGGGTACCTTGGCCTGATCTGCCTTGGTGGTGCGGTTCTCTCGATCGGGGTGTTCGCCACCTCGCTCACGCGTCATCAGCTCGTGGCGGCGGCCGTGGCGTCCGTCATCACGGGGACCCTGTTCCTCTTCTCGGGCATGGCCCAGGTCGTGGGGGCTCCGCTGGGGCGCGTCTTCGCGGCCCTCACGATCCACGGACGCCACTGGGCGGGCTTCGGGTCGGGGATTCTGCACCTCCGTGACCTCGTTTACTACGCGGCGCTCACCTACTTCTTCCTCTACGCGGCCACGAAGGTGATGGAGGCGAAGCGATGGGAGTGACGGGTTCGCGGCCCACGTGGCTGCTCGTCGCGGGGCTGGCCGCGGTCTTTGCGGGATGGCGCATCCTGAGTGCCGTGGAGGTGGTGCGGCTTCCACTGATTGTGCTGGGGGCGGGTTGCCTGCTCGTCGCGGCCGGCTGGCGCCTGCGCTCCTGGAGGCGGGCCGAAGGGGAGGAGCGCACGATCGCGGCCGTCTTCGCATTCGGCACGCTCGGGTGTGTGGTCGCCCTGGCGGGATTCGTCCCGGGTACCGACAGCGGTCTGGAACTGCTGGACCTGGACTTCGACCGAATAACCGACCAACTGCGCTTCAAGCGGGTCTTCTCCGTGGCCGCCCCGATTCTCCTGGGCTGTTCGCTGTTGCCCTTGTTCGCGGCCCAGTGGGCAGTGGGGAGGGGGGGGACCGAGGGTGCCCTCCCCGTCGATGCGCTACGTGTCCGGGAAACAGCGGCCAACGCCCTCAGTCTCGGACTGGCCGGAGCCGCCCTCATGCTGATCGGCTACGTTACGACGGCGCTGGACCGCACCGCCGACTTCAGCTATTTCAAGACCTCCCGTCCCGGCGACGCAGTCCGGGAAATCGTCCTCAGTCTGGAAGAGCCGTTGACGGCCGCGTTCTTCTTCCCGACGGTGAATCCCGTGAAGGACGAGGCCCTGAACTATTTCCGGGAACTCGCCCGGGCCACGGACAGGGTCGTCATCGAGGAGTACGACCGCTTCGCGGATCCCGATGCCGCCGCCGACTACAACGCCCGCCGCGACGGATCCATCTTTCTGCGAGTCGATGGACGGACCGAGTCCGTTGATTTGCCGCCGGATCTGGATGAAGCGCGAGGCAGTCTGCGGATTCTGGACAGCCAGGTGCAGCAGGCGCTTCTCCTCCTGGTCCGTGAGCAGCGCTTTGCCTACCTCACGATCGGTCACGGCGAACTCAATGACCCGCTGGCCGACCCGCAGGACGATCCGCTGGGCCGCTGGATGCAGGACCTGCGCCAGGACCGGGAGAGGTCGCTGGGGCCGCCGCAAGCGCTGGACGCCCTCCGCAAGCTGCTGGGCGCGGTCAACTACGAGGCGCGGGATATCGGGATCGGAGAAGGGTTGGCCGACCGGATCCCGAACGACGCCGCAATGGTCATGATCATTGCACCCCAGACGCCGTTTCTGGACGCGGAGCTGAATTCGATCCGGCGGTACCTGGACCGGGGCGGTTCGTTGCTCGTCGCCCTTGAGCCCGGCTCCGACTTCCGGCTGGAAGATCTGCGGGACCACCTGGGCGTCGACTACGATCCCGCGATGACCGTTGACGACGAACTCTTCTTTCCGGAAAGGTACACGCTGGCGGATCGCCGGAACGTCTACACCGATCGGTTTTCGACCCACGCCGCCGTCACCACCGCCAGCCGCTACGGAGTGCAGTTGCCCGTTCTGATGGTCGGACCGGGAAGGCTCACACCCGCGGAAGACGTGGAAGGTCTGCGCACCACCGTCATCATCAACAGCATGCCCAGCAACTACCAGGACCGTGACGGCGACTACCGATTCGACGAGGAGACCGAGGTGAAGGGGAGCCACGGTCTCGCCGTGGCCGTGGAGCGCGCGGCGGACGAGGGCGAGGACGGCGACGAAGGGCCGGAGGGGACGAGGGCGCTGGTATACGCGGATGCGGACATCTTCACGGATCGCGTTCTGCTGGCCCAGAGGATGCAGGCGGAGCTGGTCGCAGACGGAATTCGCTGGCTGGGCAGGGAAGAGGCCTTCGCGGGCGCGGTGGTCTCCGAAGAGGACGTGCCGATCCTGCATACCCGAGCCGAGAACGTGATCTGGTTCTACGCCATCATATTCGGGGCGCCGACCCTGGTTCTCGGCGCGGGACTGTCGGTGCTCGGCAGACGCCGTCGCCACCCCGCTTCCGCGAGTTCGTCATGAAGGACCTGAAGGCACACATCGCTCTTTTCGCGGTGGCGGTGGTCGCGACGGTGCTGACCTGGAACCGGCCCCGGGCCCCGGTGACGACCATGGAGATCTTTCCGGTCTGGGATCACGATTCGACCGACTTCAAGGGGTTTCACTACGTCGATCCCGACCTGGACCTTCGGATCGTGCGACGCGCCGGCCCGGACGGTCCGTTCTACTGGGGAATCGAGAAACGCGAGGACCTCGGGACCGATTCACTGGTGTTCCCCGTCGGCGGGTCGGGTCCGTTGCTCATGCCGCGCCTGGTTGATCTGCCCGCGATGAGGGACCTCGGCCGGCTGTCTCCCGGGCGGCGGACACGTTTCGGGCTCGAGGATTCCGATGTGCACCTCACGGTGGAGTTCACCGACGAGCGGCGCGAACTGGTGGTGGGCGATTCGGTCTACGGGGGGTCGGACCGCTACGTGATGGAGCCTGCTACGGGCAGGGGATACGTGATCTCGCGGGATATCATGAACGTGATGGAGCTGGGCGAAGGGGCGCTCCGGCAGCGAACGCTGCACAACTTCCCCGTCAGGGAGATCGCGGAGGTGCGCGTTGCGGCGGGGGCCGAAAGGGAGCGGAGGATGGCGCGCACGGAGTCGGACGAGTGGACGGAGCCCGGAAGCGACACTCCGGACCCCGGCTTCGCCAACTTCATGGAGCGCGTCGACCAACTGACGATCGAGGGCTACGACAGCCTGCCGCCCGTCGAGAGGCTCAAGCTGGTTGTTCGAATCGACTATCTGGATGACGACGGCGATGCCCTCGGTTTCTCGGAACTTCTGCGGGATGATCTGGCGGACCGCAGCGTCTACTATCTCAGGAGCGAGAGCACGCGCATAATCGCTCGTGCCCACAGCGTTCTGACCGAACGGGTGGAACAGGCGGTCGAGGACATTTTCTAGAGAGTCCGGGTGGCAAGGTTGTCCTGGCCTCGGAGAAGACGACGAGAAACGGAGAGAATGAAGACGACGACCAGCAACGGGGTTTTCCTAGCACTCCTTTTCCTCGCCGTCCTTTCGGCTTGTGGAGGGGGACGGGGCGAAGAGCGAGGCGAAGGCGCGGAGGCGGATGCCGAGAGCACGGAAGCGACCGCCTCCGAGGACGGGACGGACTTCGTTCTCTACTATCCGGACCGGCTTGCCGAGGTCGCGCCCGAGACGTTCCGGGTACGCTTCGAGACCACCAAGGGTGAATTCCTGGTGGAAGTGACGCGGGGGTGGGCGCCGAACGGAGCCGACCGCCTGTACAACCTGGTGAAGAACGGCTACTACGACGGAGTGTACTTCCATCGGGTGATGGCCGGGTTCATGGCCCAGTTCGGCACCCACGGGGAGCCACAGGTACAGGTGAGGTGGAAGAAGGCAACAATCGAAGACGATCCGGTTCTGCAGTCGAACACTCGCGGGATGCTGACCTACGCCAAGACGGGCCGGCCCAACAGCCGGTCGACCCAGCTCTTCATCAACTACCGTGACAATTCCAATCTCGACCCGCAGGGTTTCGCGCCGGTCGGGCGGGTGATCGAAGGGATGGAGGTGGTCGACCAGCTCCATTCCGGCTACGGCGAAATCGCCGATCTTGAGGGCGACGGGCCCGATACGAGATACATGGAGTACGAAGGCAACCGGTACCTGGAGGAGAATTTTCCGGACCTGGACCACATCATTTCGGCAACCCTGGTGGAGCCCGCGGGCGAATAGGGCGAACACGGGGCCGGCCGGTGGACAGCCTGGGCGCACTGCATGCGGAACTGGTCCGGTGCCGGCGCTGCCCGCGGCTGGTCGCATGGCGGGAGAAGGTGGCGCGGGAGAGGCGTGCCTCGTACCGGGACGACCGCTATTGGGGAAGGCCCGTGCCGGGTTTCGGGGACCCGGAGGCTTCGGTCCTGGTGGTGGGTCTCGCCCCGGCCGCGCACGGCGCGAACCGCACGGGACGCATGTTCACGGGTGACCGCGCGGGGGACTGGCTGTACCGGGCCATGCACAGGGCCGGGTTCGCGAACCAGGCTTTCAGCCGTGACCGCGACGACGGGTTGATGCTGCGGGGCGCGTACGTGACGGCGGGGGTTCGGTGCGCCCCCCCGCGGAACCGGCCAACCACTTCGGAGCGCGACCGTTGCGCGACCTTCCTGCGCCGCGAGGTGGAGATCCTGTGGAACGGGCTGCACACGATCGTGGCACTCGGCGGGTTTGCACATGCAGTCGTCCTCAGGGTGCTGGCGGATCGGGGCGTGGCGATTCCCAGGCCGCGACCCCGGTTCGGGCACGGGGCCGAAGCCGATTTCGGGAAGGTGGCCCTGCTGGGTTCCTATCATCCGAGCCAGCAGAACACCTTCACCGGAAAGCTCACCGAGGAGATGTTCGACTCGGTGTGGCGGCGGGCCGCGGAGCGCGTGCGGGAACGGGGCGCGAGCGGTCCCGGGACCGCGACCGGGCGGCGGAACGTGGAGCGACCGCCGGAGCCGCGCCCGTGAGTCGGCGCCGGCCCGCCAACACGTGCTTCGTCTGCGGTCCCGACAACCCGATCGGGCTGCACCTGGTCTTCCGGCTGGAGGACGGTGCCTGCGTCTCCGAATTCACGCCGGGAGGAGATCATGTCGGCTACCCGGGCGTCGTCCACGGCGGCATGATCTACAGCGCCCTAGACGACGTCATGGCCAACTGGCTGTACCTGCGCGGCGCCCGGGCCTACACCGCGCGCTGCGAGATCCGCTACCGGGAACCGGCGGTCCCGGGTGAGACGCTGCTGCTGTCGGGACGCCCCACGGCACGCAGGCGGAAGGTGGTGGAGATGGAGGGCACGGCCACCCGGGCGTCCGACGGGAAGGTGGTGGCCACCGCGACCGCCACCTTCGTCGTCATCGACGAAGGCGAGTTTTCGGAAGGGGTGGATCGGGTCGACGGGGCGGTCCGGCCGCCGCACGCATCTACCTCACGATGATCTCGTCGACGTAGGTCCACGCTGCCCGGCCTCCGGACGGCCGGCCCTCGGGCACTCTCCCGAAACCCAGGATCCTCACCCTGACCGCCCGCACACCGGCGGCACCCACCGGGACCTCGACATAAGCCCGCCCCCCCACCGCCCCCCCCTCCCCCTCGCGCGCGGCCTCCACCTCACGCGCCATCCCCTCCCCGAACCCCACTCCGTCCCCGCTCACGGCCACCTCCACGCGGCGCGGCCAGTACACCCCCGATCCCGGGTGCTGCAGGAACCCCACCTTCACGGTCTCCACGTCTTCGCCCTCCCCCAGATCGATCACGGCGGTGATCTCGTCGGCCCGGTAGCCCTGCCAGTGGCCCCCGCGCCGGTCGATCGACCCCCTGATCCCGTCCACCAGGCCCGGATCCCCCGCCGCCGAGTACCGGGACGACAACGCGGGCTCCACCGTGACCGGGCGGCCCCGTGCCAGGTGCGGCACCCGGTTGCGTTCGCCGAAGTGGTCCAGCGCGAATCCGGGGAAGTTGACGACCGCCGCCGCCGCTTCGTCCGGCATCGGGGCAAACGTCACACGCTCCGGCCTCTCGCCCAGGCGCAGCGGCCGCAGCAGGAAGCGGAAGCCCATCTCGCGTGGCCAGAGCGTGTATTCGTGGTGAGGAACCGCGCCCCACGAGTCGTCGCCGCCCACGCCCTGCTGCCGGTGGTCGACGGTCAGCGTAACCTCTTCGCGAGGGACCAGATCGGCCCAGTGGCGCCCTGCTTTCCGCTCGCCCGCGTCGAGGTCCTCGACCGTGTGGTGAAGCGCCGAGAAGGAGACGGTGGGCAGCCCGTTGACGAGAAGGCCGGTCCCGGAGCCGTCGGTGAGTGCCACCCAGCGCGTGTCGGTGCGGGTGCCGGTCTCCTGGGGGCGCACGTAGGGGTGGGCCATTTCGGAGACGGGGGCCGTGTAGCGGCCGATGGCGGCGCCCGTGCGGCGGTCCCAGTAGTTCTCGTGGGGACCGCGGCCGTACCACTCCACGTGATCGAGGTCGCCGGGGAGCGTGAGGATCGTGCCGAAACGGGGCATCTCGGGGAGGTCCTCGTCGACCTGGGCGAGGTGCGTGGAGATGTCGGTGGTGCCGTCCGGGTGGACTTCGTGGGAGAGGGTGTAGCGCGCCCCGATCGCTCGCAGCGAGAAGTGGCTCGTGACCGTGACGCGCGCGCCGTCCGGGGCCGCTTCCACCGTCATCGAGTCGAGGTGGCGGGACGGAGGACGACCCGCCAGCCGCCACACGCCCGACCGCACCGGCAGGCCGCTTCCGTAGTCGTTGTCGGTGGGGGCGCGCCAGAAGTTGGGCGCCGGGCCCGCAAGCAGGAGCTCGCGGTCGCCGAGCCGCATCGAAGCCAGGATGCCGGTGGCACGGTCGAACCGGAGCGCGAAGTCTCCGCCGCTCACCCGAATGTCGCCGGGTGTTTCGAGGGTGCGGAGGGGGTCGCCGGGAAGAGGGCCGGGGTCCGCGATCCTGTGTGCCCCGATGTATAGCTGGTCCCAGGCCACCACATGGCCCGCGGGGACCAGTGGTGCGTCCTCCCGTGTCCTGACCGTGACTTTCAGTATCCCTTCATAGCCGTCGAACCACCACACAGAGGGTACCCCTTCCAGCTTGAGCGTATCGCGCCCGCCCGGCGGCGTCGCGAGCCGGGGCAGAGGTCCCGCGTCCCGAACGACTCCGTCGACCTGGAACTCCCACGTCCCCTCCAGGTCCGACAGGTCGCTGAAGTTCCGGCGGTTCTCGACCACGATCGTGTAGGCGGTAAACCCCTTATCCCGCGTCGCAATCCGCACCGGCTGGTACACCTTCTTCACCTCCCACGCGTGCGGGTGCGGCTTCCGGTCCGCCGACACCAGCCCGTTCACCAGGAAGTTCCCGTCGTTGCGCACCCCGGCCGGCCCGAAATCCCCCCCATACGCCCAGTACCGCCTCCCCCCCTCGTCCGTCGCCAGCATCGCCTGGTCCACCCAGTCCCAGATGAACCCGCCCTGCAATTGCGGGTGGGCGTCGATCACCGCCCAGTAGTCGGCCAGGTTCCCCACGCTGTTCCCCATCGCGTGGGCGTATTCCACCAGCAGGAACGGCTTGTCGGCGCCCGACCGGGCATACCGCTCCAGCCAGTACGGCCGCACGTACATCGGCGCCACGATGTCGATGTTGTCGCGCTCCTCCGAGGGCTCGTACAGGATCGGACGGCTCAGGTCCCGCCCCCGGATCCACGCCGCCGTCGAGTCGAAGTTCGCCCCGTCCCCCGCCTCGTTGCCCAGCGACCAGATGATGATCGACGCGTGGTTCTTGTCGCGCTCGACCATCCTCCGGGTACGGTCCATGTGCGCCGCCAGCCAGTCGGGCCGCCCCGCCAGCGTGACGCCCGGCTCGAACCCCATCCCGTGCGACTCGATGTTGGCCTCGTCCACCACGTAGAGGCCGTGCTCGTCGGTGAGTTCGTACCAGCGCGGCACGTTGGGGTAGTGGGCAGCGCGCACCGCGTTGATGTTCAGCCGCTTCATCAGGCGGATGTCCTCGATCATGGACGCCTCGGAGACGACGTGGGCGCGCTCGGGGTCGTGCTCGTGGCGGTTGACGCCCCGCAGCACGATGGGCCGGCCGTTCAGGGTGAGGATCCCGTTGATGATTTCGACGCGGCGGAATCCCACCCGCACCGACACGACTTCGACGACTTCCCCCTCCGGGTCCACCACCGAGATGACCAGCCGGTAGAGCGCCGGGGTTTCGGCCGTCCAGTGGAGCGGTGCCTCCACGTCCATGCTGTTCACCGCCACGGCCTCGCCCCCGGCCGGCACCTCCAGAGCGAACGCCCGCGGTTCACGCCACACGGCCGCGCCCTCCCGATCGAGCAACCGGTACCGCACCTCGTGCGGCCCGGCCGGTCCCAGCCCCCGGTTCGCCAGGCTCACCGTCAGCCGCAGGCGGCCGTTCTCGTACGCGTCGTCCAGCTCGGCCTCGGCGAAGAAGTCGCGCAGGTACGTCGGTGCCCTCGACACCAGGTACACGTCCCGGTCGATCCCGCTCACCCGCCAGAAGTCCTGGCTCTCCAGGTAGCTGCCGTCGCTCCACCGGTATACCTGGACCGCGATCACGTTCGACCCCGGCCTCACGGCCTCGGTCACGCGAAACTCCGCCGGCGTGCGGCTCCCCTCGCTGTACCCGACGTACTCGCCGTTCACCCACACGAAGAAGGCGGAGTACACTCCGGCGAAGTGCAGGAACACCTCCCGGCCGTCCCAGTCCGCCGGGATCTCGAAGGTGCGCCGGTACGACCCGACCGGGTTGTCGTCGTGGGGGATGAAGGGCGGGATGGCGGGGAAGGAGTAGAATTCGTCGCGGTAGACGGGGTGGCCGTAGCCCTCGAACTCCCAGTTGCTCGGCACGGGGATGACATCCCACGCCGAGACGTCGAAGTCCGGCTCGAAGAAGTCGGTCGGGCGCTGCGAGGGACGCGGCACCCAGTGGAACCGCCAGTCGCCGTTCAGGCCGAGCCGGAAGGGCGAATCCCCGGGCCGGTCCCGAATGGCCGCGTCGACGGTCGCGAACGGCGTGAACGACGCGCGGGGCGGTTCCCGGTTCTCGGCGAAGACGGCGGGGTCCTCCCAGTAGGGGGCCGGAGCAGGGTTCTGGGCGCGGGCGGGCGGGGCGACGCAGGCGATGGCTGCGGCGATCACTCCCACCGCGAGGGCGTAGCAGGGGTCTGGGCAGGTCGGCCGCATCGGGGTCACCATGGAGTGAGCGAGAATCTCGACGGAATCTCTCATCAACCTAACGTCGCGGCGCTTCACCACGGGTGTGCCGGCGGCAACTCGCGGTCAGTCAGGATCTGCTCCGGCCGGAAGCAACGGTATCCGGGTGGACGGGGTCCAACAGCCGAGAATCGACGGATCTGAGGAGCGCGGATTGGACTACCTTCACTGCCACGACCAAAGCGAGGGTTGGGCCGACCCGGTCGCGACCGGCCAGGGGTCACCATGAGCAGTTGCCGGATCCTCCTCTCGGTCGGATTCATCTGTAACGCCGTTGCCGCGTGCAACGATGCCCGGTCCGAGAGGGAAGTTCAGGCCCGCAGCGTGGTTCAGGTCTCCGACTCCGCCGGGATCACAAACATCTTCCTGGGCCGGGTGGCAGAATTGACGGCACCCGAGTTGGAGGCGGATCCTGTTTTCTCCACGCGGGAACTCGGGATCGAGTTGTTCCGGGTTGGGGACGCCCTCCTCCTCGGCGGCGGTGGCCTGGCCGTGGCCAACACGGGCGAGAGCGAAGTGTTGATCCTCTCCGTAGATGGTTCCCTTGCAACTCGCGTGGGCGGACAGGGCGAAGGCCCCGGGGAGTTCCGCGAGATCACCACGCTCCTTGCCACCGAAGCCGGGTTCCTGGCCTACGACTCGCGGCTGGCCCGTCTCAACGAGTTCTCGGAGACCGGGCGGTTCCTCACGTCGTCGCGACTCGACCCGCAGAGTGCCATCGTGAGTCTGAGACCTCTCGCGACGGACACCGCCGGTCACGTCCTCGCGATCCTGGGAGAGCAGCGGTTCTTTCTTCCCGAGGGCATGAAGAGGGATACGACGCCCCTGCTATCGTTCACGGATCTCGGGGCCGAGCCGGACACGTTGGGAGTTCTTCCAGCCAAGGAATGGAGCTACGGCGGCATTCCCGGAGGAGGGGCCACTCGTAGCGAACCCGCGTTTGGACGCGATATCGTCGCCTACGGATTCGGGGACCGGGCGCTGATCGGGGACACGGACGTGTTGAGCCTGTCCATCTACGGGGCCGACGGTCGCCTTACGCGACGGATTCGTGGCACCGGCGGCGGGTGGGCGGTTACGACCGAAGAGATCGAGGCGTCAAGAGCGGAACGGCTCGCCCGCCCTGGGCCGGACGCACCGGACTGGTACCTGCAGTTCATCGAGAATGCTCCCTACCGGGACACCCACCCGGCCTTTCACTCGGCGCTTCTGGGACCCGGCGAGATGGTCTGGATCGGGTTGGCGACCCGCCTGGGCGAGGAAACGAGACGCTGGCTCGTCGTCGGCACCGACGGACAACCGCGGGGATGGCTGGATCTTCCAGCCAAGGCGAGTGTGCTGGCCATGGATGCCGACCGATTCGCCATCCTCCTGCGTGATGCCAACGACGAAGAGGAAGTCAGACTCTACGGCTATGGTCCAAGTCGCAAGTAGATAGCGCTCGACCGGACATCAGCCTTCGAGACAGGTGGTGATGGGCTGCCCCCGTCCACGATCTTGACCGGTTCGAGCCGGTAGTGGTCGGCCGGTTCGAGATCGACTCGGCCGGTTCCTACCTGTACTGGCCCGACCACGACTTGCACATGGGTCCGTCTCAGATGCTGCAGGCCGTAGATCCCATGTATCTGTCCGACGTGGAAATCCGCCGGTACGAGATGGAGAAGGTGTCGCTGGCCCTCCTTGACATGAGAAACGCTCGGCACCTCAAGCAAACCGATATCCCGGGGCTGTCGGAGAGGCACGTCCGGCGGTTGGAAAAGGAGAAGGTGCGTCTCACCGTCGGAGCGGCGACCAGGTTCGCGAGTGCGTTCGCCATGACGCTGCCGGAGTTCCTCGACGAGCTGAGCAGGCGAATAACGGGCCTGGGAGGAGGTGCGAGCCTGGATCAGGCGCCCGGTCGTGTGGCCGCCCGATAGGGATCCGGGCGCAAAAGCACCTACCAGAAGATCACATACAGCACCGCCGCCCCCCCGATCACCCCACCCGCCCACCATTTCGCCCCCGGCGCGGGCGTCAGGTCCACCTGCGCCGCAGAACGCGGCAGCCGGCGCGGCTCGGCCAAACCCTGACGTAACGGCGGTGTCGTTCAAGATCGGATCTTCTTTGATTCCTTGAGCTTACGAGATTTGTAAGCCCGTTTCTCGCTGTTTGACTCCCGCCGATTCGTGAGCCTCAGCCGCGAGGTCTCCGGCGGGCGTCCAGTGCCTTCCGAAGCTGTCCCTCGTCGGCTCGCTGGTAGCACTCAAGTACCGTCTTGGCGGTCTTCCAGCCGCCCAACTCGCAGAGCACCTTGAGCGGCTGATCCATCAGGTCGCTGGCAAACTTCCGCCTCAACGAGTGCCAGCCTCTCCCGCGCTTCGGTTCGAGCCTCGCCAGCGTCTGGGCTCTGTACCACCAAGCTCGCACCAACGACCGGCCCGCGCACTTCGACGGATCCGTCGGCGCGGGCAGCACCGGAGCGTGCTCATGCCCGGAACTCCTCTCCCGTGCCTCCTCAAGAACGGCCAACGCTTCGGCCGTCACCGGCGTCCGATGCTCGTATCCGGTCTTCTCGTGCTCCGCCCGCCACCGCACCACTCCGCCCTCGAAGTCGATGTCCGAGAACCGGAGTTGACGGACGGCTCCGATTCGGTGTCCCGTTTCGTGCGCGAGCACGAGCGCGACGCGGAAGCGCCAATCGACTTCTTGGGACACCCAGAGAAGCGCTTGGTACTCCTCCTCGGACAACACCACCCGCGTGGGGTTCTTCTCCGTGGGCGTCCTGAGACCCCTCAGCGGATTCGACACGAGCAGGAGCTTGCCGCGCTCGTCTCTGGACTTGGACGCCCAGTTGAGCACGGCGATCAGGAACTTCAGATCGTGCTCGATGGTCCGGTCGGACACCGGCTTGCCGCTCGGACCGGCCTTGCCCGCGCGCCGCGCCCGGATGAACCGGTCCCAGTCGCGCTGGGAGAGCGTGGAGGGCTCGCGCCCCCGTCCGAAGAACCGGAGGAACATCCTCGTCGCCGTCCGGTCGGACCGCTGGGATGCCTCCGCCTTCGTAGGCGTCACCTCCTCACCGTAGATTTCAAACAGCTTGTCCAGCGTGAGCGGCTCGGGCTCGGCTTCCGCCTTGCCGTTGGGCTCGTGGACCGCAAAGCCCGCGGCGGCCTCGTCGGCCTGCTTCTTGGCTTTCACCCAGTCCCGGTGTCCAAGCGACCGGGTGAGCCTTCGCCCGTTTTCGCGCCACTCCAACTGGTACAGGCCGGTCTTCGGGTCGGGGAACACCCTCACCCGGTTGCGGCCCCATTCGCCGGCGCCGTACGAGCGCCGACTTCGTTTCGTGCGTGCCATCGTTCGATTCCTCTCGTTCGATGGACTGCACGATCTGCGCGATTGAAACCTCGCGACGACGGGGCGCGTCGTCCAGACTGACTGAGTTGGTGCCCCGGCCGGCTTTCGGGCGGGCGCGCCACGGGGGCGCTGGTTTCTGCGGTTTGTGGAGGAGCCA
>JAPPGI010000043.1:0-3414 GCA_028874985.1 Gemmatimonadota bacterium
CATGGGCAAGAACCGGGCCAAACGCGAATCACGCCTAAACCAAGGCGGGACCGTGGGAATTACCCACACAAAAGCGGCCTGCGGGATTTTCGTGTGGGTTGAATGGGAATGTTTGTGTGGGTGAATCGGGGTCCCGACCTCACCCCGCCTGCCCGCGTTTCGCATAGTGGCGGACAACACTCGCCAGCCGACTCGCGGGCTCCTCGAGGAGCTCCGCCACGTCCTTGCACTTCACGGTCCTCGAATTCAGGGCCAGCAGCTCCGAGACCCTGAACTCGAACGCCAGGGTGTACGCGCTCCTCGGCCGCGCCCAAGGCACCCCCGCCTGCCGCACCCCGCACCGGGGGCACTCCACCCGGGGCTGCGGCGCGCGGACGTACGTCCTGTACTGGAGAAAGTCCAGGTGCCGCCATTCCTTCCTGGCGGTGTCGTACGCCTTGCACCCCTTCTCGCCGCAGGAGCCGCAGGTGAAGAGCCCGCCGGCATTGAACCCCAGGTCAAGGATCAGGCTGCGCTCCCCGGCGTCGAACTCGCTGCGCTCGACGTACCACGGGTCCCGCAGCTCCAGCGCTTCGCCGAACCTCGTTGCGCCGTTTGTGCCATCGGCCGGGCTTGGACTACTCACTCTTGCTTCTCCTCCCTGCATCGTAGAGCACACAGATCAGCCAAACGAGCATGACGGTGCCTCCGATGAGCGTGGCTTCCAGCGGAGTCACGTCATGCCTCCCCTTTCCCGGCGGGCTCTCTCGCGCAGGATCGTTCGGGAGGGACCGGGGGCGAGGCGGTCCCGGTGCGCGCGAGCGGCGCGGCCTTGCTCCACCCGGTCGCGAAGGTGCGTCGACGGCTTGAAGACCGGCACGTCGCGGGGCGGAACCTCGACCGGCTCTCCGGTCCGGGGATTGAAGGCCTTCCGGGCCTTGCGGCGGTGCACCCTGAAGATGCCGAACCCCCGGAGTTCGATGCGGTCGCCCCGCACGAGTGCGTCCTTCACGGCGTCGAGCAGGGCGTCGACCACCAGCCCGCATTCCCTCTTGGTGACCTGCGGCCGGACCGCATCGGCCACCCGCTCGACCAGATCGGCCTTGGTCATCCTCTTCTCCTAGCGCGAACCGTGGCCGGGTCCCCGCGGGGGTCCGGGAGGCGCCGGTCCTGCTTCGTGACCTTCTTCGCGCGAATCCCGCGAGGCATCTCATGATCCGCGCTCCCCCGCCGATCCGATCCCACTCCGAAGCCGCCTCCGGGCGGCGGGGGGGCGGCGGCGGAGCACCGTGGACCGTCCGTGCTTTCCATTCCGTCCAGCCAGTCGTCCCAGTCGTCCCCTTCCGGAACGCACAGCGGGTCGTCCTCGTCGTTGTCCAGCCACCAGAACGCGGAGAGGCCGTCGAGGTCCATCCACTCCTCGGGAATCGAGTCGCTCAGCTCGTTGCCGTGGAGGTAGAGGTGCTGCAGCGACGACCCGATGTCGCCCAGCTCCGGTGGCACCGACCCGCTCAGATCGTTGTCGTAGAGGCCCAGCCACGTCAGGGAGCCGAGGTTGCCGAGCTCGCTCGGGATCGAACCCGTCAGATCGTTGTCGTAGAGGCCCAGCAGCTCCAGGCCGAGGTTGCCGAGCTCGGTCGGGATCGAACCCGTCAATTCGTTGTTGTAGAGGCCCAGCCAGTTCAGGGAGTCGATGTCGCCGAGCTCGGTCGGGATCGGACCCGTCAACTCGTTGGCGCCGAGGGCCAGAAAAATCAGGGAGTCGAGGTTGCCGAGCTCGGTCGGGATCGAACCCGTCAACCGGTTGGCGTCAAGGTCCAGACCGCGCAGGGATCCGAGGTCCCCTAACTCGGTCGGGATCGAACCCGTCAACTCGTTCTCGTCAAGATAGAGGTACATCAGGGAGCCGAGGCCGCCGAACTCGGTCGGAATCGAACCCGTCAATTCGTTGTCGAAGAGGGCCAGGTACCTCAGGGAGTCGAGGTTGCCGAGCTCGCTCGGGATCGAACCCGTCAGACTGTTGTTGTAGAGGTACAGGAACTGCAGGGAGTCGAGGTTGCCCAGCTCGCTCGGGATCGAACCCGTCAACCCGTTGTAGTAGAGACCCAGCCACGTCAGGTATTCGAGGTTGCCGAGCTCCCCGGGGATCGAACCCGTCAACTCGTTGTTGCCGAGGTCCAGCCACGTCAGGTTCCCGTTGTTGCCGAGTTCGGCCGGAATCGAACCCGTCAACCGGTTGTAGTCAAGGTACAGGGATGTCAGGTATTCGAGGTCGCCGAGCTCGCTCGGGATCGAACCCGTCAACTCGTTGGTGTAGAGGTGCAGGTGTGTCAGGTTTCTGATGTCGCCGAGCTCGCTCGGGATCTCTCCCGTCAGACTGTTGTCGCTGAGGTCCAGGACCACCAGGGAGTCGAGGCCGCCGAGTTCCGGCGGCAACTCTCCCGCCAGGTTGTTGTTCGCAAGGCCCAGCTCCACCACGCGTCCCGCGGTGTCGACATCGACCCCGTGCCAATCGCCCAGGTCCTCGCCGCTGAGCCAGTTGGTGGCGTCGGTCCACT
Source organism: Gemmatimonadota bacterium (assembly GCA_028874985.1). Lineage (GTDB taxonomy): Bacteria > Gemmatimonadota > Gemmatimonadetes > Longimicrobiales > Gaopeijiaceae > Bin94. The sequence goes on from JAPPGI010000043.1 coordinate 2,538, forward strand.
CCGGGCCGCCGGTGGCGCGATAGAACGCCTCCAGGATGCTTCGTTCGATGTCGCCCCCGCTGCAATCGATCCCGGTCCCCTGGTGGACGGGAATACTGTCCAGCCACGCGCGGAAGTCCGGGTCGTCCGGAACGCACAGGCCGGTGTCGTTGTACCCGAGCATTTCGAGCGGAGTGTTCGCCAGGTGCGCGGGAAGCGGCCCGGTCAGTTCGCCGTTGCCGCCGAGCAGCAGCTTTGTCAGGCTCCCCATATTCCCGAGCTCCCCCGGAACCCCCCCGCTCAAGCTGTTGTGGCTGAGCCACAGGTGCGTCAGCGAGTCGAGGTTTCCGAGTTCCGGGGGGATCGGACCCGTCAACGCGTTGTGCTGGAGGAACAGCGTCTTCAGGCCTGCGAGGTCGCCGAGCTCGCCCGGGATCGAACCCGTCAGCGCGTTGGCGCTGAGGCCCAGGTGCGTCAGGGAGTCGATGTCGCCGAGCTCGCCCGGGATCGAACCCGTCAGATCGTTGTTGTGGAGGCCCAGGTGCGTCAGGGAATCGAGGTTGCCGAGCTCGCTCGGGATCTCTCCCGTGAGATCGTTGTTGTGGACGCCCAGGTGCTTCAGGCGTGCGAGGTTGCCGAGCTCACTCGGGATCGAACCCGTCAGGTAGTTGTTGTGGAGGCCGAGGCGCGTCAGGCGCGTGAGGTCGCCGAACTCGGTCGGGATCGAACCCGTCAGCTCGTTGTTCTGGAGGCCCAGCTGCGTCAGGCGTGCGAGGTCGCCGAACTCGGTCGGGATCGAACCCGTCAGCTCGTTGTTCTGCAGGCCCAGGTGCGTCAGGCGTACGAGGTCGCCGAGCTCGGTCGGGATCGAACCCGTCAGCTCGTTGTCGCCGAGGCC
>JAPPGI010000043.1:3514-35574 GCA_028874985.1 Gemmatimonadota bacterium
CGAGGTCGCCGAGCTCGGTCGGGATCGAACCCGTCAGCTCGTTGTCGCCGAGGCCCAGGCGCGTCAGGCGTGTGAGGTCGCCGAGGTCGGTCGGGATCGATCCCTGCAGCTCGTTGTCGCTGAGGAACAGGTACCTCAGGTACTCCAGGTCGCCGAGCCCCGGCCCGATCCGGCCCTCCAGGTTGTTGTCCCGGAGGTCGATTCCGACAACTCTCCCCGCGCTGTCCACCTCGACCCCGTACCGGCTGCCCAGGTCGCAGCATTCGTCCCAGCCGTCGTTGTTCGTCCAGTCGTCGCCGTTGGTCGAGAAGTAGAATTGGTCCAGGACCGCGTGCTCCGGATCGGACTTCGCCGTTTCGAGGGTGTCCGCGTCAGGTCCCGGTTCCATCGGCTCCATCGGCGCCGGATCCTCGCCGCACGCCGACGCCCACACGGCGACGGCTGCCAGCACCGGCCCGACCTTCCAACCCACCGCCCACGCCCCATGGTTCGCCTGCCCAGGTCTCTTCCACATAGCCAGCCAGCTCCTTTTCGATCATGCGTAGTCGGGTCGCCCTGCGGAGCGGCTAATTGTACCCCTAACGTGTCCGGCGCGCAATGGCGGATACCGGTTTGTGAAGGGAACTGCCCGGTGTACTAGCTGGATTGGGGGGCTATGTATGCCGTCAACATGTCCGATGATACGATTATCATGTTCTCACTGTGACCATTGACCTTTATGGAGGACGGACCGTTGAACTAATCACGCGAACCGGCGCCTCCAATCCTCCACATCACGGGATTGCCCCGGCTCCAGAGGCGGACGATGGGTTTGCCGGTCCGCCGATTCCCGCGGCACCTCAGCGGAGCCGCACCGCATCCTGGAGTCCGCGCGTCGTCACAACCTCGAGCCCGCTCGTGTCACCCAACGCGCCCGGCAGCACCCGGTTCCAGTCCCGCAGAATCGCCCGTATCAGCCCGGTGGCGGGATCGGTGACGACGGTGAGCGACCGCGGGTCGCCATCGTCCACCGTCACCTCGCCCTCGGGCCCCGTGAGCGTGATCCGGTCCAGCGTGTCCTCCCAGTCCTCCTCTATGGGGATCCAGAAGAGGAAGTATTTGTTGCCGTCAATGTCCTCGCCCGGCGTGAACGACAGCGAGAACTCGACAACGCCGCCGCTCGTGACCCCCTCCAGGGTGTAGGGGCCGGTCTCCCGGGGAAGCGTCGGGGTCGTGTACATCGAATGCACGGGCTCGATGCGCAGCTCGCCGTCCAGCACCCCGCCCCACAGCACCAGCATCCGCCCCTCGGGCCCGGCTCCGGCCCTTCCCTCCTGCGGATCCCCCTCCTTGTCCTCCCGCAAATCGATCACCTTCTCGTAGTAGTAGTCGCTCAGCCAGCCTTGCTCGTAGCAGTACCCCATGATGTCGCGGCGGGTGTACGGCGACACCAACGAGCTGTCGCGAGAGTCCCACCCCCACATCCCGATGCTGCCGTTGTCATAGGGGAAGTCCGGGTCGACGCCGGACGGCCCGCCGCACGGGGCGTGCCGGAGATTCAGAGTGTGCCCCACCTCGTGGGCGAGCTCGGTGTCCCACGGCTTGCCGTAGCTCACCCAGCCGTTCAGACGGGCGATGCCGCGCACGTAGCCTTCCTTGCTGTCCGCCACGGCGTACCAGTAGCCCGTGGCCTTCGCGGACTTGTAAACCGTTTCCAGATCGAGAAGGATTTCCCAAGCATCCTCGGTCGGGTCGAGACTGGTTACGTAGGCGGTGTCCCAGGAGCTCGCGCCGAACTCCGAAAACGGGAACGAGTGTTTGAAGAGGCCCACGTTCTCGCTGTCGTCGTCGATGCTGTCGGTCCACTCGAAGATCGACGAGTCGGGATCGTCGGCGTAGAGCACCGGCACCACCGTCAGCTCCAGCGGCGGAACTTCGATGACGTTCAGTGCCGCCGAGCCGGTCTCCGGGAAGCGCGTCTGGCTCCCCTCGGCGCGCGGTATGACCTCCGCGGAGTCGGCCACGACGACGAACTCGGTGCCGTCCTCGAAGTACTTCGCCGGGATCACGGCGTTGTAGGACTTGATGAGGTCGCCCTCGTCCACGACGGTGGGCACCCGGTCCTGTTCGCTCTGCATCACCACGCGGTGCACCTCTTCGCCGTCGCGCATGAAGGTCGCGAACACCTCCGGCTCGAAGAAGGCGTTCTCCTGGTCGCCGACCAGGAACACTCTGAGCAGCGCGTCCCGGTCCGGGAGGAGGGGAACGTCACCTTCGGGCCTCTGAATGGCCTGGTTGAGGTAGACGACCGGCAAGGACAGTTTGACCGAATCTGGATTATCGCAGGTCGCACCCTCCGCTACGTCGAGCGAGTCGATCCATTCCTGAAAGGTCTTCGACGGGGACGCACAGAGATCGGTGTCCTCGAATTCAAGCGCCTTCAGCTCCTCCATTTCGATCATGTCGAACGGAAGCGGCCCTATCATATCCTCGTTGCCGCTGATTCTGATCGTGTCCAGCGCGTCGATGACCAGCGCGACGGGAAACACTCCGTTCAGAGTGTTGTCGGCAACGTCGAAGGACTCCAGCGCCTGCAGGTTGCCGATTACGGGAGGCAGCGGTCCGTCCAACCCGTTGTCGGGGAGTCTGAGCTGCTCCACGAGCGAGTCTCCCACGGTCACGCCGTACCAGTCGTCGACGTCCGCATCGCTGTTCCAGCCGTCGTTGTTCGTCCAGGAGTCCCCATCGGTGCTGGCGTAGAACTCGGCGAGGGCGTGCCGTTCCACCTGGGTGGCGGGACACCGCCAGCCGTATGCCTCCGGAATCGAGGCCAGCCATTCCCGGAATTCGGCATCCAGCTGGGCGCACAGATCCGTGCCACTGATGTCGAGGTACGAGAGGTTGTGGAGATTCAGGACGCTTCTGGGCAGCAGCCCCTCGAGGTCGGGATTGTCGTGCAGCCGGAGGTCCACCAACTTGCTGAGGTTGCCGATCTCCGGCGGAAGCGGGCCGGAGAGGTCGTTGTTGTAGAGCGCCAATTGGGCCAGTGAGGACAAATGGCCCAGTTCCGGAGGTATGGGGCCGCTGAGGTTGTTGTTCTGGACGCCGAGGTCGATGACGGTGGACAGCTGTCCCAGTTCGGCCGGGATGGTTCCCGTGAGCTCGTTCTCGCTGAGCCACAAGTCGCGCAGGCTGGACAGGTTGCCGAGTTCGGAGGGAATCGCTCCAGTCAGTTCGTTTTTCCAGAGGCTGAGGCGTGACAGGTTGGAAAGATCGCCCAGTTCCGGCGGAATGCTCCCGGACAAACGGTTCCGTGCCAGATCCAACCACGCGAGGGAGGTCAGATTGCCGAGTTCGGGCGGGACGGGGCCGGTGAGGTCGTTCCAGCCAAGGGAAAGCAACCGAAGCTGCCGGAGGTTGCCGAGTTCGGGCGGGACGGGGCCGGTGAGGTCGTTCCGGAACAGGTTGAGGGTATCAAGAGCTCCCAGATGGCCGATCGCGGGGGGGATCGTGCCGGATAGTCCGTTGGCCGGCAGCCTCAGAGCCTGGACGTTGCCCTCGGAGTCGGCTGTCACTCCGTACCATTTGTCGAGCGGGGCGTCCGTCCCCCAGTTGTCGTCCCTGCGCCATCCCGAGCCACCCAGCGCCTCGTGGATCTCGACCAGCACGCTGCGGTCGGGGTTGACCGTGATGGTGGTGAGTCCCTCCACCTCCTTCACGGCACCCCGCACGGACGCCACACCCTTCCCAACGGCCGTAACCACCCCGGCGGAGTCCACCGTCACCACCGATTCGTCGTCCGACGTCCACGCAACCGGCCACACATTGGCGGCCAACCGGACCGTATCGCCGACCCAGAGAAGTGTCGCGGAGTCGGGAAAAATCGTGATGGTCGCCGGAACCGGCGGATGGGGCTCGGTTGCGCACCCGCCGGCCAGGGTTGCGACCGCGAGCCCCAGCAGTCCGTGGACAAAGCCGCCCGAGTGGCGAGGCGCCGGCCTGGCAAGGCGGGCGGGTTGTCCACGGGGTGCCGGCGCGCGCTGAGGGATCCGTGAGAGGATTCGATGGAGAGGCTTCATTTCATTTCCGTTCTCACTCGGGCGGCTGTCCCAGCCGTGACGCAGGGCAATACAACCCGGGTCAGGGACGTTCGCGCTGGCTCCCAATATAGTAGGTGAGGGGTCGTTTCGCAAAACTGCCCGGTGGGACTCCTCGCGGTCGAGGATCCTGTACCCCTCGCCCGGCCCCGTTCCCGGCTCGCCGTCGTGCACGTTCCGGCGACTCGACGCGGCGGGCCCGGGCGCCCGCCCTTTCAGAAGTAGTCCCGCTCCAGCCCCGCGTACCGAACCAGCAGCTTCTTCCTGCCGGCTTCGTCGAAGTCCACCGTCACCTTCAGATCGCGCCCAAAGCCCGAAAGCTCGACGATCGTCCCCGACCCGAAGGTCTGGTGCGCCACCCGCTCGCCCCTGACATAGCGGGGGCGGTCCTGGTTGAAGCCGGGGTCGTCGTCGAAGGAGGCGGACTCAAGGGCGGAAGCGCGGGACGGCGTCCCCCTGCGGGATTCTCCGCCGCTACGCGAATACCCGGTCCACGATCCCCCAATGAGGTCGGTGGACTCCCACTCCACATCGTCTTCGAGCACGTGCACGAACGACGAGAGCCGTCCGAAGGTGGTCTCCCCCGCCCTCCGCCGCCGCCGCGCGTGCGTCAGGTAGAGCCTCTCCATGGCACGCGTGATCCCGACGTAGAAGAGGCGGCGCTCCTCCTCGAGGGTGCGGGGCTCGTCGTAGGCCCGCGTGAGCGGGAAGAGACCCTCCTCCAGACCGCTGATGAAGACCACGGGAAACTCGAGCCCCTTGGCGCTGTGCAGCGTCATGAGCGTCACCGCGTCGGCGCCGGCTTCGTGAAAATCCAGGTCGGTGACCAGGGCCGCATGCTGCAGGAAGAGGTCGAGATCGGTGAAGGAGTCATGGTCGCGCTCGTCCGGATCCATCACCCGTTCCGCCTCGAAGTCCCGGGCCGCGGCGATCAGTTCCAGCACGTTCCCGGCCCGGTCGTCGCCCTCGGGTCCCTCGGAGCGCAGACGGGCGACCAGGTCGAGTTCGGCGATGAGTTCCTCCAGAATCCGGCCCGCGGTTCGGTGGGCGGTCCGGTCGGCGTACCTCCGGACGAGGGTGGCAAAGTCCAGAAGTCCCCGGCGGGCCGGTGCCGGCAGACCGGCGACATCGTCCGCGCGCGCCGCCGCCTGAAGCAGGTCGATACCCTCGGCGCGCGCGAACGCGGACAGCCGTTCCAGCGTGATCCGCCCCACCCCCCGGCGCGGGTAGTTCACCACCCGGTCGAAGGCGTCCATGTCACGCGCGTTGGCGATCAGGCGCAGGTAGGCCAGCACGTCCTGGATCTCGCGGCGCTCGTAGAAGCGGACACCGCCCACGATCTGATAGGGGAGGCCCCGCCGCCGGAAGCGGTCTTCCAGTGCCCGTGACTGCGCGTTGGTCCGGTAGAGCACGGCGAAGTCCCGGTGGCCGTGTTCGGGTTGCGAGAGCATCCGCCGCTCGATCTCCGCGACGATCCAGCGGCCCTCGTCCGCCTCGTTCCCCGCTTCGAGGAGGGTGATGGGGGCACCGCCCTCGATATCCGTCCGCATCGTCTTCTCCTTGCGGTCGGCGTTTTGCCGGATGACCGCGTTGGCGGCCTCGAGGATCACGGGGGTGGACCGGTAGTTCTGTTCCAGCCGCACCACCCTCGCGCCCGGAAAGCTCCGCTCGAAGTCGAGGATGTTGCGGATGTCGGCGCCCCGCCAGCCGTAGATGCTCTGGTCGTCGTCACCCACCACCATCAGGTTCCCGTGGCCGCGCGCCAGCAGTTCCAGGAGCCGGAACTGCGCCCGGTTGGTGTCCTGGTACTCGTCGACGAGGATGAAGGCGAAGCGCCGCCGGTAGCGGTCGAGGAGTTCGGCGTCCGCTTCGAAGAGGCGCACCGGCTCGACCAGCAGGTCGTCGAAGTCCATCGCGTCCTGCCTGCGCAGCGCCTCCTGGTACGCCGGGTAGACCAGCGAGACCCTCTTCAGGAAGAGGTCGCGGCCGTCGCGGTGCGCCCTGACGAAGTCCTCCACCCCGACGAGATGGTTCTTGGCGTCGGAGATGCTGTCCCGGACCGCCCGCGGGGCGCACCGGAGGGGGTCCACGTCGACGCTCTTCTGCGCCTTCTTCACTTCGCGGAGCGACTGGTCGGCGTCGCGGATCGCGAAGGCCCGGGTCCAGCCCCGCAGGGGCGCGTGGCGCCTGAGGAGGCGGGCGCCCAGGGCGTGAAAGGTGCTCATCCAGATTCCGCGCGGTTCGCCCCCGAGCATGTCGGCGACCCGTTCACGCATCTCCGTCGCCGCCTTGTTCGTGAAGGTGACCGCCAGGATCCGGTCCGCGGGTACGCCGTGCTCGCCGATGAGGTGGCACACGCGGGTCGTGAGCACGCGCGTCTTGCCCGACCCCGCCCCGGCGAGCACCAGGCAGGGGCCCTCGAAGTGCTCGACCGCACGGCGCTGCTCGGGGTTGAGGGCTTCCAGGAACGGGGATGCGGCGTCCGGCACCGTGTGCTCAGGTCGCCCGCGGAAGCCGGGCCTGGAACGTGACGCCGCGTTCTCCCCGCTCCAGCAGTTCGATATTCCCGCGGTGAACCCCCTCCACGATGCGGCGGGTCAGCGTGAGTCCGACGCCCCAACCCCCCGACTTCGTGGTCACACCGGGGTCGAAGACCCTGTCCCGGATCTCGAAGGGGACACCGGGACCCGTATCCCGGATTCGCAGATTGACCCACCCGGGTTCGCCGGGACGAGCCGAGATGGTTATCGAACCGCCGGTACCGGCCATCGCGTCCAGGGCGTTCTTCACCACGTTCTCCAGCGCCCACGCCAGGAGTACCTGGTGGCCACGCACATCCGGAAGGTCGTTCGGGACATCGACGTGCAGCGCGACTCCCGGACCCAGCCGGGGCAGCCTGGCCTCCATGTAGTCCCTGAGTTCGGCGACCACGACCCTCAGCGAGACGCGCTTGAGCTCGGGATCCCGTCCTATCAGTTCAAAGCGCCGGCTCACGCGTTCCAGCCGCACAAGATCCTCTCCGATCGCGGTCGCGATCTCCACCTGGCGCATGTCACCCGGTCGTTTTCCGGGCGGCAGGCTCAGCAGCTCCACCCATCCCTGCAGCGAGCTTATGGGCGTGCCCAACTGATGGGCCAGTTCACGGGCCATGGCCGTCCAGGCCCGTTCCGCCGCGCGCTGTCTCTGATAGCGAAAGACGGTGATTGCGAGCAGAACGGTCAGCAGCAGCCCCGCGGCCCAGAGCCAGGGCATCCACCGCAGGCGCGCCTGCTCGGGGGTGATCCCGTAGTGGACCAGCTGGCTGTTCGGGTCGCCCACGGGCTGGTTGCGGACATCCAGCTCATCCGCGTAGCGGAGTATGCGTTCCTCCTCCTCGGGCGTTGGAGGATCAGCGACATCGAAGGGAAGGTTCGCGTGGGTACCGTAGATGCGTCCGGGCTCGGAGGTGACGACGAAGGGCACGCCCAGCTGCACCAACTCGGCCTGCAGGCTCGTCAACGCCGCCAGGGCCGCCCCGTCCTCCGGGCTCGTCAGCCCCGACTGCACCTCCCCGTAGATGCGGGTGAACGTCTCGGTTACGGATTGCTGCGAACGGACGATCTGGCCCGTGTACACCATGTACCACACGAACAGGGCCACGAAGAGGACCGCGAGAACGGCGGGCAGTGTGCGTGAATAGGCACTGCTTCCCGTTCTGCCCGCTCCTCCGTGTCTGCTCATCGCTCGCGCGTCGGTCGGGTCGACCGCGGCCTCCCCCCTTTCACCCTCCGGGTCCGATTTCGCTGAATCCGAGCACCCGGCCGAGTACCGCGGGCAGCCGAACCGATCCGTCCTCCTGCTGGCCGGTCTCCAGGAGCGCGACCATCAGCCGCGGCAGCGCCAGCGCCGAACCGTTGAGGGTGTGAACGAATTGCGTACCGGCACCCTGAGTCTCGCGGAACCGGATGTTGGCCCTCCGGGCCTGGAAGTCGGTGAAGGTCGAGCAGCTCGAAACCTCCAGCCACTTGCGCACCCCGGGGGCCCACACCTCCAGGTCGTAGGTTAGTGCCGCGGAGAAGCCCAGGTCTCCGGCGGCGAGAAGGACGACCCGGTAGGTCAGCCCCAGGAGCTCCAGGACCCTGCCCGCCTCGCCGGTCAGCTCCTCCAGCGCCCGCGCACCGGATTCGGGGCGCTCGAAGCGCACCAGCTCCACCTTGTCGAACTGGTGCACGCGAAGCATCCCCCGGGTGTCCTTCCCCGCCGCCCCCGCCTCTCTCCTGAAGCACGGGGAATAGGCCACGTACTTTCGGGGCAGCGAAGCCCCGGGCAGGATCTCGCCCCGGTGAAGGTTGGTCACGGGCACCTCGGCCGTCGGAATCAGCCAGAGTCCGTCCCGGCGTGTCACGTAGGATTCGTCGGCGAACTTCGGCAGCTGTCCGGTTCCGGTCATGGTCTCCTCCCGCACCAGGTAGGGTACGCGGAGTTCGGTGTAGCCGTGGCCGGCCGTGTGCAGGCCGATCATCCAGTTGATCAGCCCCCGTTGCAGCGCCGCCCCCCTGCCCCTGAGCACGAAGAAACCCGAACCCGACACCCGCACCCCCGCGGGCAGGTCGAGAATTCCGAGTGACTCCCCCAACTCCCAGTGGGGGCGCGGCTCGAAGCGAAACGTCGGTGGCGCTCCCCAGCTGCGCACAATCCGGTTCTCCCCTTCGCCACCGGCCGGCACCCGTGTGCTCGGGAGATTGGGGATGAAGGCGAGCCGCTCGGCAATCCAGGCATCCGCGGCCGCGACCACCGCGTCCAGCTCCCCGATTTCGGTACCGACCTCACGCATCCGCGCAATCGCCGCCGCCGCGTCTCCACCCCTGCGGCGGGCCTCCCCGATCTCCCTGGAGACCCGGTTGCGCAGCGCCTTGAGGTCGTTGACCCGCCCCAGTGCCTCACGGCGCTCGCGGTCCCGTTCGGCGACAGCCTCGACCGCCTCGGCCGCTCGGGCCAGACCCCGCCGCTCCAAAGCGGCCGCAACACCGGCAGGGTCGCGGCGCAACATCCTGATGTCCAGCATTACCGGATCACGGCGTCGCGAAGCGAAGCGATCCGGCGCGGACGCATCCCCGCCTGCACACCAGGGGGAGTTTTCCCACGGGCTGCTAGTCCGGCGGAATCAGGTCGAGGCTGTTGCAGACGCGGTTCACATCGAACTGGAACCGGATCGTACCGGCGATGGGGTCCATTTCCAGGGCCCCGATCTTCCCGTAGTAGTTGCAGGTCGAGAAGCTGCCCCGGAATCTCCTCGTGCGGATCACGTAGACCCGGTCGAGGTGGACCGGGACGGGCTCGTCCTTGACGTAGCGGGCCGTGTCCGCGGGTGCCCGGTCGGCCGTCTCGAAGGTCACGCCCTCGAGGGTTGCGAGCCCGGCGTCGGAGGAGATGCCCAGCGTTCCGGGCGGCAGCCACACGAACCGTCCGTCGCGGACATCGACAACGAGGTCCCACTGGTTCCCCGTCCCCACGGCTTCGAGCCGCTTGGGGACTCGATTGTAGAAGTCGAAGGCCGACAACAAGTTGGGTTCGGGCCGGGAAAGGGCGTATAGTTGCACGGTATCCGGGTCGGCCACCCACTTGACCGAAAAGGGATCGTCCCCGCAGGCCGAAAGCAGGAAGGCGGAGGCGGCCATCGCGAGGCGGAAATCACATGTCTTCATGGCTGAATCTATCCGTCCCGGAGCGCTGCCGTCAATGTCCGTGATGGGTGTCGGGCCCTTGACTTCGCCTGTGTTTCCGGCTAGCAGTCCGTGGACAATTGTTGCGGCAGCCCTGGAGCAGGGTGGGTAAACCCGTGCCAACACCTGGAGCGGCGACCGATGACGGCTCGTAATGTAAACTACACATTACATATTGTAAACTGTATATGACATATTGTGGTGTTGTCACTACAACTGTACAGTTGAGCGGAGCGAACCGGGGCGCGTTTGGCGCCACCCGTCCACAGAGCGGATTGCATCCGCGGGCCGCCGGGTTCCGGTCGTGACTCCCGACCACTTGATCTGGGTGACGGTCCTGGCCGGTGGCGCGGGCCACAGGTTCTGGCCCCTGAGCACGCCCGAGCGGCCGAAGCAGCTTCTGCCGCTGGCGGGTTCCCGGCCTCTGATCGTCGACACGATCGAGCGCATGCGCGGGTTCGTCCCGTCCGAGCGTCTGCGGGTCCTCGCCGGAGAGGAACTCGTGGCTCCGATTCGGGCCGTGACCGGCCTTGGCCGCGACGCGTTCCTGGTGGAGAGCCGGGCCAGGGGCACTGGTCCGGTCCTGGCCCGCGCCGCCTGGGAGGTGGCCCGGCACGATCCCCGCGCGGTCATGGTTTCCGTCCATTCCGATCACCTGATCGACCCCGTGGAGCGGTTCCTGGACGTGCTGCGCGCCGCCGTCGAGATCGCAGGCCGGGAGCAGCTCCTGCTCACGGTCGCGGTTCCGCCCACCCGGCCCGAGACCGGATACGGCTACATCCGCCCGGGCGCCGCCCTGGATGCGCCGGCACGACACCGGGCATACCGGGTCGACGCCTTCGTGGAGAAGCCCGGACCCGCCACCGCGGCCCGATACCTGGAGGAGGGCTACCGCTGGAACTCGGGCATCTTCGTCTGGCCGGCGCTCACCTTCCTTGCCGAGGTCGAGCGGTGTGCGCCCGAGGTCGATCGCGCCCTCACCCGCCTTGAAGAGGGGGACTGCGCGGCGTTCTTCGAGGAAGTTCCGAGGATCAGTGTGGACGTAGCGGTCCTGGAGCGGAGCGGCCGGGTGGGATGTGTCGACGCCACCTTCCGCTGGGACGATGTCGGCAGCTGGGAGTCCTTCGCCCGCAACCGGCCCGCCGATGAACAGGGGAACGTGCTCGACGGGGAGGTGCATCTGGCCGCGGCCACCGGCAACGTCGCGCTGGCCACGGACGGCCGCCTCGCCCTGTTCGGGGTGGACGGCCTTCTCGTCGTCCGGACCGGCGACGTCACCCTGGTAATGCCCCGTTCCGAGTCTCCGCACCTCAAGCGGTACCTGCGGGAACTGCCGGAACACCTGCTGCGACCGGCGGCCGGTCGTGACGCCGGCCCGGACGAAGGCTGATGGCCGCCCGTCTCTTCCTCTTCGACGATCCGGTGGCGCGCGATTGGCTCCCGTTCTCGCTGACGCGTCCGGTCGGGGAGCTTCTCTTCGGCACGCGGACGCTGCGCGCACGCGCTGAAGACGCCTGGGGACTGGCTTGCCGGGGCCACCTTGCGGGAGAGGGTCTGCGCTACTTCGAGGAGCCCGGCTCGCCACCATGCGTCGCCCCCGATGCGATGGGAACGAAGGGTGACAGGCTGCTGCTCAACAGCAGGTTCGTCTGTGACGGGGGCGGCCGGTTCGACGCTCCCACCGTACTTGGCGACGGATCCGAGCCGGTGGGGGCATGGATCCCGCACGGGACCGCCCTCCCGCCGTCGCTGCTGGCGGGACGCTGGCCGCGCTGGCCGCGAGCCGTGGTCGAGGGGAGGCTGCTCCGATCGCCGTGGGAGCTGATGGCGTTGAACGGTGATCGCATCCGTGCCGACGCCGAGGGCCTGTCCGGCGACGACCCGCCTCCGCACGCTCACCGCATCGGGGGTGGCCTGACCAGTATCGGCGAGGGTGCGCTGGTCGAGCCGGGGGCTGTCCTCGATACGACGAACGGGCCCGTGATTCTGGCGGCGGGCGCACGCGTCCGGTCCCCCTGCCGGATTGCGGGGCCGGCGTATGTCGGCCCGGGATCCGTGGTGCTGGGCGGCGTGCTGGAGGACGTGAGCATAGGGCCCGTCTGCAAGGTGCGGGGGGAGGTGGAATCCAGCGTTTTCGTCGGGTTCGCGAACAAGGCGCATGACGGCTTCCTGGGCCACGCCGTGGTGGGATGCTGGGTGAACCTGGGCGCGATGACCGCCAACTCCGATCTGAAGAACACCTACGGCCCGGTGCGCGCCCGGGTCGGCGGCCGGACGACCGACACCGGACTGACCAAGGCCGGCAGTCTGCTGGGAGACCAAGTCCGTACCGGGATCGGCACCCTCCTGAATACGGGCACCGTGGTCGGGGCGGGATCGAGCCTCTTCGGTGGAGGGATGGCACCCGTTGACGTGCCTCCTTTTTCCTGGGGTGGCCCCCAGGGGCTGGGCGAGTACGACATCGACCGATTCCTCGAGACGGCGGGCCGGGTGATGGCGCGGCGCGGCGTGGATCTCACGACGCGGACGCGCCGCCTGTACCGGCGGGTCCACGCGGACACGGCACCGCTCCGATCCGGCCGGGCACTGCGCTGACCCGTGCGGTTCTCCGTCCTGGGAAGCGGAAGCAGCGGCAATGCCACCCTGGTCGCCGCCGGTCCCACCCGCCTCCTGATCGACGCGGGCTTCAGCGGCCGCGAACTTGGCAGGCGGCTCGCCACCATCGGCGTGGAGCCGGAGGAGGTCACGGCCATCCTGCTTACGCACGAGCACGGAGACCACACGCGGGGCGCGGGCGTCTTCGCCCGGGCGCACGGCACCCCCCTGTTTCTGACGGACGGGACGCTCACCGCCTGCCGCGGGCTGCTCAGGGGCAGCGAGGAGGTGCGCACCTACCGTCCGGGGTATCCGGTGCAGGTGGACGACCTGCAGGTCGATCCGTTCATCACGGTGCACGACGCCGCCGATCCCGTGGCGGTGGCGGTGCGCGAACCCGCGACCGGTCTGCGGCTGGGGATCGCAACCGACCTGGGGCGCGCCACCGTCCAGGTGAAGCACGCGCTGAAGGAGTGCGACGCGCTGATCGTCGAGTCGAACCACGACGAGTCGCTCCTGTGGTCCGCCACCTACCCCGCCGCGGTGAAGGCGCGCATCGCCTCGAGTCACGGACATCTCTCCAACCAGGCGGCCGCCGGTCTCGTCCTGGAGTTGCTGAGTCCACGGCTGGCGCTGGTGGTCCTGGCTCACCTTTCCGAGGAGTCGAACGACCCCCAGCTGGCGCTGAGGGTGATGGAGCGCGCCCTGGCGCAAAGGGGGTTCACCGGGTTGGTCAGGGTGGCCCGGCCGGACCGCCCCACACCCCTCCTGGATCTGGTGCGGCTGCGCGAATCGGCCGGGCCCCGGCAGCTGTCCCTCTTCTGATTCCGGAGCCCGGCCAGCCGTGTACCGGGCCGGGCTACCGGCGCCGGTTGCCGGCGCCGGCGGTCAGAGCCCCAGGAATCGCAGCAGGTCGTTTCCCAGCGCCCACACCATGATCAGGATCACCACAACGAAGCCGAACTGGCTCCAGCGCACCCGCTGCTTGACGGTGAGCTTCCGGCCGCGGACCAGTTCGACGGCGAGGAAGACCATGTGGCCCCCGTCCAGGACGGGGATGGGAAGCATGTTGAGAATGGCCAGGTTGATGCTGAACAGGGCCATGAAGGCAAGGTAGGCCGGAATCCCCTCCGCCGCGGCCTCCCCCGTGGCTACCGCGATGGTCCCGAGCGAGCCGACCGATCGCGGCGACACGTCCATGGTGAACAGGTCCTTCAGGAACCCCAGGATGCGGCGCGTGATCTCGACGGTCTGCGCCATCCCCAGAGACACCGCTTCGAAGAACCCGACGGAGATGGTCCGCGTGTCCGGCACGGCCGGGAAGATGCCCAGGCGCCCCTTGCGCCCACCCGTTTCATCGGCCGCCACATCGTCCAGTTCGACGACGCGGATGAGAGCGGCGTCCTCCCTCAGCAGCCCGATCTCCACGGTCTCCCCGGGCCGAGCCCCGATCTCCCGGGTCATTTCCGCCCAGCTCTCCACGGGCACCCCCGCCACGCTCGTGATCCGGTCCCCGGGTTCCATGGATGCACCCGCGGCCGGCCCCCCCGGCTCGAGGTTGTCCACGACGGGATCGATCCAGTACTGCAACGCCGCCGCCAGGGACCGGCGCTCCTCCCCGTCGTCCGGGAGTACGATCGCGAAGACGGCGGCGGGCGATTCGGTGGCGACCCGGAGCGGTCCCGCGGGGCTCTCGGTGAGGGCGCGGTGAATGTCTCCCCACGAATCCGGGACGACATCGCCCACCCTGGAGATCTCGGCGCCGGGAGCGATGTCCGCCAGCGCCTCCGTCCCGGCGGGAAGGGAGGTCTCGTCGACCTCCATGACCCGGGTGGTGGTCAGCTCGTGCACTCCCCAGGCGGCGGCCACGAACGTGTAGAGCAGGAAGGCGAAGAACATGTTCATCACGACCCCGGCCGAGATCACGAACGCCCTGGCCAGGAGTGGCTGGGCGTCGAAATCGGAAACCCGGGACCGCCGTCCGGTTGCTCCGGCCTCGCCCTCCAGGTGCTCCATGACCTCGTCCTCCATCCCCTGCATCTTCACGTATCCCCCGAGGGGGATGGCGGAGATGACATACTCGGTTTCGCCGCGGGTGTACCCCCAGACCCGGGGACCCAGCCCGATGGAGAACCGCTCCACCCCGATTCCGACCGACTTGGCCGCCCAGAAATGGCCGAGTTCGTGCACGAAGATCAGAACTCCGAGGAGAACGATCGTGGCTAGGATGGAGACTGTCATGAACCGGTCCTTTCCACTTCCGCGGCCGCGTGGCGCCTGGCGGCGCCGTCTACCCGCAGAATTCCCTGGAGATCTTCGGCGGTGCATCC
Source organism: Gemmatimonadota bacterium (assembly GCA_028874985.1). Lineage (GTDB taxonomy): Bacteria > Gemmatimonadota > Gemmatimonadetes > Longimicrobiales > Gaopeijiaceae > Bin94. Next base: position 18,218 of record JAPPGI010000043.1, read on the forward strand.
CTCCAGAGCCTCGAGGGTGCCCGCCACGACCTCCGCCATCCCTGGGAAGGTAACCCTTCCCTTCAGGAAGGCATCAACGGCCACCTCGTTCGCCGCGTTGAAGACCGCGGGGGCGGCGCCTCCGACCCGGCCGGCATTCACGCCCAGGCGGAAAAGGGGGAAGCGCTGTTCGTCCACCGGCTCGAAGACGAGCGGCGACATGGCAACCGGGTCGAAGTTCCGGAGGCTGGGATCCGGGCGGCGACGGGGCCAGGTGAGCGCGTGCAGGATCGGCAACTCCATGGTGGGCACCCCCATCTGCGAAATCACGGAGCCGTCGACGAACTCCACGAAGGAGTGCACGATGGAGGAGGGATGCACAACCACGTCGATGCGGTCGTAGGGGAGGCCGTAGAGAAAGTGTGCCTCGATCACCTCCAGCGCCTTGTTGGCCAGCGTGGCCGAATCGATCGTGATCTTCGCGCCCATCTCCCAGGTGGGGTGCCTCAGCGCCATCGCAGCGTCGGCTCGTTCGAGGATTGCGGCGCTCGCTTCGCGAAAGGGCCCGCCGCTCGCGGTGAGGATCACACGGTGGACCTCGTCCCGCCCGGCACCGCCGATACACTGCAGGATCGCCGAATGTTCGCTGTCGACGGGCACCAGCTGTCCCCCACCGCGGCGCGCCGCCGCCAGCACCAGTTCTCCCGCCGCGACCAGCGATTCCTTGTTCGCCAGCGCGCAGCGCCTGCCGGCCTCCAGCGCGGCGAGGGTCGGCGGCAGTCCGGCTGCTCCCACAACCGCATTGACCACAACATCCACTCCGGGGAGGCGGGCGAGTTCCGCCACGCCCCCGGGGCCGGTTCGCCAGCCGGCCGCAATCAGGTCCGGACGGGCCTCGAGGGAGGCGGCATCGGCTACGGCGAGTTCTTCGGTCCCGAACTCGGCGGCCAACCGTTCCAGGGCACCGACGGAGCTGCCGGCCGACATGGCGGCGACCCGGAACCGCTTCCGGTGCCTGCGGATGACCGACAGGGTGGAGAGGCCCACGGAGCCTGTCGCCCCGAGTACCGCGACACCCTTCACGGCAGGTGGCGCGCGAGCAGAATGAGACCGTATCCCAGAGGAATCGTGAAAAAGAGCGCGTCGAAGCGGTCCAGGACACCGCCGTGCCCCGGCAGCAGCGCGCCCGAATCCTTCACCCCCGCCTCCCGCTTGAGCACCGACTCCGCCAGGTCTCCCAGCTGGGCGCCCGCACCCAGCACCAACCCCACCGCGGCGCCGGCCAGCGGCGACACGGGAAAGTTGGGGAGACCCTGAAGGAAGACCCCCATCAGCGCACCCGTGGCAGGAGCGGCGATCAGTCCGGCGACCCCGCCCTCGATCGTCTTGTTCGGGCTGACGCGAGGCGCCAGCGGTCTCTTCCCCATCCTCTTGCCCACGAAGTAGGCCGCCGTGTCGCCGACCCAGGTCACGGCCAACGGCAGGGACACGAGCAGAGTGCCCTCCCAGGGGTGGGCGGCCACCGCACCCTGCGTCTCGGGAAGGTGTCTGAGGAGCACCACGAAAGAGAGGGTGCCGCCGGTGTAGACGACCCCCGACACCGTTGCAGCCGCGGAGAGAAGGGGTGCCCGATCGATCCCCCCGGCGGCGGTCACCGAACAGGACGCCGCCAACCCCACGACGACGAGGAGCGCGAGGGCCCTGTCGCCCCATGCCGCGAAGCCGGGTTCAAGACCGGCGAGCACAACGAGAGCCGAAGCCGCCGGAATCCCGAGCCAGCGGAGAGGCCGCCCGCCCCCGGCCGCCGCGAGATCGAGGAACTCCTTGGCGGCGAGGGCCGCGGCCACCGCCATCAGCCCCGCCAGATACCACCCGCCGAGGCGGATGAGCAGGAACGCCAGCGGTATCCCCACCGCCGCGACGAGCACCCGGGCTCTCAGTTCGGCCGACATCATCGCGCGGTCAGTCCTCCCCGGTCACCCCGCGGAAACCCGGCCGAATCGGCGCTCCCGCCGCTGGTAGTCGAGGATGGCGGCGTAGAAGTCCTCCCTGGTGAAGTCCGGCCAGAGCGCCGGGGAGATGTAGAGTTCGGTATAGGCCAGCTGCCACAGCATGAAGTTGCTGACACGGAACTCGCCCGATGTGCGGACGAGAAGATCGGGGTCGGGGAGACCGGCGGTGAACAGGGCCCGCTCGAGCGTCGAGGCGTCGATGGACTCCGGGTCCAGGCATCCCTCCCTGGCCTTGGCGGCCAGCTTTCGCGCCGCGCGCACCAGCTCTTCCCTCCCTCCGTACGAGACCATGAGGTTGAGCAGCAGAACCGAGCCCCCCCGGGTCCTCTCCTCGATCCGCCTGACCGCTTCCCGCGACAACGGATCCAGCCGGTCGACCTCTCCCAGGACCCTGACCTCCACTCCCGCCCGGACCAGCCTCTCCTGTTCCTTCTCGGCGTAAGCCTGCAGCAGTCCCATGAGAGCGTCGATCTCGCTTCTGGGACGCTTCCAGTTCTCGGTGGAAAAGGCGAAGAGGGTGAGGATCTCGACCCCCGCGGCACAGGCCCCCTCGATGGCCTCGCGGACCGCCTTCATCCCCTCCCAGTGCCCCGCGTGCCTGGGCAGACCTCTCCGGCGGGCCCAGCGACCGTTTCCGTCCATGATGACCGCCACATGGCGAGGCACGCGGGCGTTCACCTTGATCCTGGCGAGAAGGTCAGCCGGCATCGATCCGTCCTGTCCGTGCAGGCCGAGGTGGCGGCCGGCACGGGTTCGGGGAGATGCCGCGAGGGGTTCTTCCCCGGATGGCAGAGCCCCTCAGATGGCCATCACCTCCTTCTCCTTCGCGGCCAGGAGCTCGTCGATCCTGCGCACGTGCTCGTCGGTGGCCTTCTGGACCTCGCCAATGGTGCGGTGGGCCTCGTCCTTGCCGATCTCGTTCTCCTTCAGCATCCGCTTGATCCGGTCGTTGGCCGCGTGCCGCGCGTGACGAATCGAGACGCGGCCCTCCTCCGCCATCTTGTGCAGCAGGCGCGCGTACTCCCGGCGGCGTTCCTCGCTCAGGGGCGGGATCGGCACTCGGATCAGCGACCCGTCGTTCGCGGGATTGAGGCCCAGTCCCGCCGACAGTATGGCCCTTTCCATCGCGTTGATGAGCGATGGATCGAAGGGTTGCACCGCCAGCAGGCCCGGATCCGGCGCGGATACGGTAGCCACCTGGTTCAGGGGCATCCGGCCACCGTACGCCTCCACCCGAACGCTGTCGAGGATGGACGGCACCGCCTTTCCGGTCCGCACGGTATCGAATTCACGGCGTATCGCGTCGCAGGCGTCGCCCATCCGGGTTCTGGCTTCGTCCACTACTTCCACGTTGTCCTCCTGCCGCTTGGCGCAGCGGTCGATGCTTACGATACCAGCGTTCCCACGTGCTTCCCGCGAATCGCCCTGTGTACGGCCCCCCTGTCGTCCAGGTTCAGAACGATAATCGGCAGGTCGTTCTCCCGGCAAAGGGAGACCGCCGCCGCGTCCATCACGCGCAGGTCGCGGGCAACGACCTCGTGGAAGGAGATGTCCGGGATGAATTCGGCTTCCGGGTCGCTGGCGGGGTCGGCCGTATACACCCCGCGCACCTTGGTCGCCTTGATCACGACGTCGGCGTTCATCTCGATGGCCCTGAGCACCGCCGCCGTGTCCGTGGAGAAATAGGGGTTGCCCGTCCCGCCGGCGAAGATCACGATCCTCCCCTTCTCCAGATGACGCACCGCGCGGCGCCGTATGTAGGGCTCGGCCAGCTGCGGCATCCGGATGGCCGTCATGACCCGGGTGTCGATGCCCTTCTTTTCGAGCAGGTCCTGTACGGCGAGAGCGTTCATGATCGTGGCCAGCATGCCCATGTAGTCCGCCGACACCCGGTCCATTCCACGGCGGCTCGCGATCGCCCCGCGGACTATGTTTCCGCCCCCGATCACGAGGCCGAGCGACACCCCCACCTCCTGGATGGCCTTGATTTCATCGGTGATCTCGTCGACCACGGGGGGATCGATTCCGAATCCCCGCTGTCCGGCCAGGGCCTCCCCGGAGAGCTTCAGAAGAACGCGGTCATACCCGTGACTCCTCCGGTCGCTCGCGGAGACCGCCTCGCCACCGCCGGGGCGCGGCCCGGGCACGGGCACTCTACCCGCCGACCTGGAATCGCGAGAAACGCGCCACCCTGATCTTCTCGCCGGTGCGAGCCGACACTTCCGTGATGAGATCTCCCACGGTCCGGTCGGGATCCCTGACGTACCCCTGCTCCAACAGGACGCGTTCCTTGAAGAACTTCCCCAGCTTGCCCTCCACGATCCTGTCGCGGATGTGTTCCGGCTTACCCTCGCGGGCCACCTGCTCCAAGAAGATCTTCCGCTCCCTTGCAACGACCCGGGCATCCACGTCGGCAACGGCCACGGCGATGGGATCGGCGGCGGCCACATGCATGGCGAGGTCGCGGGCCAGGGTCCGGAAGTCGTCGGTGTTGGCCACGAAGTCGGTCTCGCAGTTCAACTCCAGCAGGACGCCGATGCGCCCGCCATGATGGATGTAGCTCGCCACCGTTCCTTCGTTGGCGGCCCGTGCGGCCCGCTTGGCCGCCTTTGCCTCGCCCTTGCTCCGCAGAAGGTCGATGGCGGCTTCGATGTCGGCGCCGGTCTCCTCCAGCGCCCGCTTGCAGTCCATCATGCCCGCGCCGGTCCGGTCGCGGAGTTCCTTAACCAGCTTCGCGCCGATCTTCATATCGGTCTGTTCCCCCGGGTGGTGTCTCGTGCTCAAGCGCGCGCACGAAACCCCGGCTCTTCTTCCATGGCCATCGCCACCGGAACCTCAGCCTGCCGGAGTCTCGGCCCCGTCCGCCGGAGCTTTCGCCTTGTTCCTGCGACGGGGACGCTTCGGGGCGCCATCGCCCTCTCCCGCCTTGCGGACCTGTGCGATCGCTTCGGGCCGGGGGCGCCGCTTGCGCGGGCGCGGCCGGAAGTCACGGGTGTCGGCCGTCTTCTCGCCCGTTTCGGTCGAGTAGGTCGTCGCCCCCAGCTCCGCCTGCCGCCTGAGTTGTTCGTCGGGCACCTCCCGCCTGGCGATCTCGATCGTCTCGGCGATCTGACCAGCGATGAGGCTCACCGAGCGGATGGCGTCGTCGTTGCCCGGAATGGGATAGTCGATCAGGGTGGGGTCGGCATTCGTGTCGGCGATCGCGATTACCGGAATACCGAGCCTGTGCGCCTCGCGGACACCGATGATCTCGCGCCTGGCATCCACCACGAAAACGGCTCCGGGAAGCCGAACCATGTCACGCACGCCGACGAAGTACTTCTCGAGCTTCATGCGCTCCCGTTCGAGGAGCAGGCGCTCCTTCTTCGTATAGAACTCGTACGCGTTCTCCTCCTGGCCGCGTTCGAGCTCCTTCATCCTCCGGATCTGGCGGCGGATGGTCTGAAAGTTCGTGAGCATCCCGCCGAGCCAGCGCTCGGTGACGTAAAGGGCACCGCAACGCGTGGCTTCCTCCTCGATCACCTGGCGCAACTGGCGCTTGGTGGAGAGAAAAAGGACCCTCTCCCCCTGCAGAACGACTCGGCGCACCGCCTCACAGGCCTGGCCGAGACGGTCCAGGGTCTTGCGCAGGTCGATGATGTGGATCCCGTTCCGTTCCCCGAAGATGAACGGGCTCATCTTGGGGTTCCATCGCCGGGTCTGGTGTCCGAAGTGGACGCCGGCGTCGAGAAGGTCGGTCAGTCCGACGTCGTTGGTGGCGGGGTTCATGGAGCGGGCCCTGCTAACGCTTGCTGAACTGGAAACGTTTCCGTGCCTTAGGCCGGCCGGGCTTCTTGCGCTCGACCTTGCGGGCGTCCCGGGTCAGCATGCCGCTCTCCCGGAGGGCCACCCGCAGATCCCCGTCGTGTGACACCAGTGCCCTGGCCACACCCATCCGGATCGCGTCGGCCTGCCCCGTCAGTCCCCCTCCCCTGACCCGGGCCTCCACATCGAAGCGGCCCTCGGACTGCGCGACGCGAAGGGGATCCTCGATCCGGGCCCGATGAGCCGCCCGGGGAAAGTAGTCATCGAGCCGCCGACCGTTCACGGACCAGCGACCGCTTCCGGCCTGGAGGAAGATACGCGCGACGCTGGTCTTCCTGCGGCCGACGGCCTGAACCGGTGTTGGAGCGGCGGTCATCGGGCGTCTCCGGGCGGTCAGATCTCCAGGGTCCTGGGACCCTGGCCCTGATGCGGATGGGACCTGCCCGGGTATACCCGCAGCTTGCGCCGCATGCTCCTGCCCAGCTTGTTCTTGGGCAGCATGCCCCGGACCGCCAACTCGATCACCCGGTCGGGGAAGCGATCGAGCATCGTCTTGAAGGGAACATGCCTGTCGCCGCCCATGTACCCGGAGTGGCGGAAGTAGGTCTTCTGCTCGGCCTTGCGACCCGTGAGAACCACCTTCGACGCATTGATGACGATCACATGGTCGCCCGTGTCGAGGTGGGGCGTGTAGATCGGCTTGTGCTTGCCACGCAGCACGCGGGCGACTTCCGTCGCCAGCCGGCCGAGCGCCTTCCCCTCGGCGTCGACGACCCACCAGGCCCGGTGGATGTCGTTCTTGCTGGGAGTGATGGTCCTGGTCACGATTCCCCGTACCTGCGAAACGAAGCCGCCCCCGCGAACAAGCGCTGCGCCGCAGGGTCGGCCGGAAAAAATCCACAGCAGGTAATGGTATCCACACCCGCGACCAGTGTCAACCGTCCCTCTCTCACTGCGCCGGAAGCAACCACGGATCCTCGCCGAATTCCACCCTGTCAGTCGGTGAAGGTCTCCAGCACCCGCGCCCGGGACGCATGACGAAGCCGCTGCAGCGCCTGTTCCTTGATCTGCCGGACGCGTTCCCGCGTCACCCCCAGCCCGGTACCGATTTCTTCCAGGGACATGGGAGCCGCGTCACCGAGGCCGAAGTACTGGCGGAGAACGGCGGCCTCGCGGGAACGCAGCGTCGAAAGCGCCTTCTCCAGGGCATCGGTGAGTGCCTTCTCGATCATCTCCTCGTCGGGCCCCGGTGACATCCGATCCGGCAGATAGTCGAGCAGCCGGGACTCCTCGCCAGGGGCGACGGGTGCGTCCAGCGACAGGTGGGTTCGGGATATCGCCAAGGTCCTCTCCACCTCCCCGCGGCTGAGCTCCATCCCTTCGGCTATCTCTCCGACCGTTGGCTCCCTGCCCAGCTCCTGGACCAGCCTGGCCTTGCGCTTGACGATGCGGTGGATTATACCCGCGCGGTTCAGCGGCACCCGGACGATCCGCCCCTGCTCCGCCAGTGCCTGAAGGATCGCCTGCCTGATCCACCACACGGCATAGCTGATGAACTTTATTCCCTTGGTCTCGTCGAATTTCCGAGCCGCCCGGATGAGTCCCAGGTTGCCTTCGTTGATGAGGTCGGAAAGGGGCACTCCCTGGTTCTGGTACTTCTTCGAAACCGTAACCACGAAGCGGAGGTTGGACCGCACCAGCTTGTTCAGCGCTTCCTCTTCGCCGCGGCGGATTCCCTGCGCGAGGCGCACCTCCTCCTCCCGGTCGAGCAGGGGGTACCGGCTGATCTCCCGCAGGTATTGGTTCAGTGAACCGTCCGCCGGATCGGGCCGTGGAATCAGACTCATGTTCTCACTCTCGCTCTTCGGCTATCGGACCGCCGGAGCCCACCACCCCCGAACCGTGTCCGACGGAGACCGCCGAGTGCTCCAAAGCCGCTGGAGGGGAATGGAATCTGGCCCCTGGACCCCGAATTGGAAAGCCCCGAACGATGATACCGGGCGTGGGAATCCGACCCGGTGACCGACGGCCCCGCCGCGGCCGGGGTTCCTTCCTCGGACCGCCGGTGGCCGCAGGGGGTTCCGGGGAGGCACTCCCTATTCCCTCGTCAGGCCGTGCCGCTCGATCTTCTTGTAGAGGTTCGATCGGGGCATTCCCATGCGCCTGGCGGCCTCCGAGACGTTCCAGTCGTAGTCTCGCAGCTTCCCCGCTATGAATGACTTCTCGGCCGCTTCCTTGAACTCGTTGAGGGTTTCGAGCGCCATCATGCTCCCCGGAACCCCGATGTCGGCGGCTCCCGGCGACACCAGTTCGGTAACATCGCGTCGCTGGACGGCGTCGCCGGAACTCAGGATCATCAGACGTGCGACCGCATTCTTGAGCTGACGCACGTTGCCGGGCCAGTCGGGCTCCTCCAGCGCCTCCAGCGCACCCTCGCTGAAGCGCTTGGAGGGAACCCCGTAGAGGCCGGGGGTGAGTTCGGCGAAGTGCTTGACCAGCATGCGGATGTCCTCGGTTCTCTCCCGCAGGGCAGGCACCCGGATCGTGACCATGTTCAACCGGTGCAGGAGATCCTCCCTGAACTCGCCCCTGTCGATCAGGTCGAACAGGTCCTTGTTGGTTGCGGTGATGACCCTCACGTCGACCGAAACAGGCTTCGCCCCGCCGACCGGGGTGATGTCGCCGCCCTGCAGGGCGCGAAGGACCTTGGCCTGCGCGGGGAGCGACATGTCGCCCACCTCGTCGAGGAAGAGTGTTCCCCGGTCCGCCTGCTCGAACTTCCCCATCCGGTCCGCCACCGCCCCCGTAAAGGACCCCTTGACGTGTCCGAAGAGTTCGGACTCGATGAGCTCAGACGGGATCGCCGCGCAGTTCACCTCGACGAAGCGCCGGTCCGCCCGGGTCGAGCGCCGGTGCAGTGCGCGCGCGGTGAGTTCCTTGCCGGTCCCGTTCTCTCCGGTGATCAGAACGGGGGCGTCGGTCGCTCCCACCTTTTCGATGTCCTGGAGCACCTGCCTGATCGCGCGCGACCCCCCCACGATGCCGTGGTGGATCTCGATCTCGTGGGTGAGCCGCTCGACGCTGTCCGACAGGCCCCGGACCATGAGGGCGTTTCTGAGCGTCACCAGAAGCCGGTTGGTGTCGAGGGGCTTCTCCAGGAAATCGAAAGCGCCCTTGCGCGTCGCCTGCACCGCCGTCCCGATGGTTCCATGACCCGAAATCATGATCACCACCGCTCCCGGGTCCTCCCCGCGAATGCGTTCCAGGACCTCGATCCCGTCCATCTTGGGAAGCTTCACGTCCAGGAAGGTCACGTCGGGGTCGAAGTCCGGGTAGTCGATCAGCCCGCTCGGACCATTCACGCACAGATGGACCCGGTGGCCCTCGTACTCGAAGACCTGCCTCAGGGCCTCGCCGACCGATTCTTCGTCGTCGACGATCAGGATTCTTGCCATCTCATCCTCTTCCAAGGTCTACCGGACCCGAACCAGAACGAGCCTGCCGTCTTCGACATGGGACCCCCTGAGCCCCCGGATCGCCGGAACCAGAACGGAGGACGCCGGTGCACCGGGCGGCGGGCTGCTGCCCAGTGCAGCCACGATCTCCGGGAAGGAACCGGTCGGAACCGGCCAACCCTGCAATTCGATACCCTCGATGAGGAGAACCGTCCCCTTCTCACTCGACGGGAGGATCGAGCCCACGACGCGGACTTCGATCGTGTCGGGGAGAAGGCCGACGATGCCCCCCAGCTGTGGAAGGTCGGGTATGTCGGCCGGCAACACCCTGGCGTTGAGGGCGATGCGGTCCTCCTCAAAGGTGACTCTCGGCTCCACGACACCTTCCGGGAGGACTCCCGGCACCGACCGCAGAAGCGAGGAGACCTCGGAGGAATCCAGCCGCAGATGCGCCTCCTCCGAGTCCCGGAACTCCTTGATCTTCGCAGTGGCCCGTGCTGCGGTCTCCCGTGTCGCCGGCGAGCCCGCCGCCTCGGCATGACCGATTCCCAGTCGTTCCTCCACCCGGGGAAATATGCCGTGGCCCCACTTCCACCCGGCGTACGCGGCCAGGACCGCCACGACCACCAGAACCGACCTGGTCAGGAGCCTCTTGAGTGCCTTACCCATTTTCGTGGATCCATCTTCACCTGCGGCCGAGGACGACTTTGTGGACGTTGGCGTAACGCGGCCCCTCCGGGAACAGGTCGCTGCGCACGATGTGTACCGTCGCGACCGTGAACTCCAGGCCGACCGGCACGATGTCCCCGAACTCCCGTCGGGAGCGAGGGCGGGCTCCGGGCGGGCGGCCACCCCTTGTTCTTCCTACCGTCAGATGCGGAGAGAAGGTCCGGCCTTCACGTTCGATACCCTCCCTTGCGAGTGCAAGGTCAAGGCCCTCCCGCAGGGATGGCAGGGCGGCGGCCCGAATCCCCACCCAGTACACGCGGGGGGGACCGCGCCGCGGGAAGGTCCCCACCCCCGTCAACCTGGCCCTGAACGGGGCGGTACGTTCCAGCGCCTCCGCCGCCGAGACCAGACTCGGAAGCGCGTCCGCAGGTGCATCACCCATGAAGCGAAGCGTGATGTGTAGCCGTTCCGGCGGCACCCAGCGCACCCCGGCACCGGATTTGCGAAGCGGAGCCAGAGCGTGCCAGAGCGCCTCGCTCACTCGGCGCGGCGGCCACACCGCGAAGAAGAGGCGAAGCCTTTTCAAACCACGGGCACGGCCACCGGCCGGACAACGGCGTCAACCGCCCGGACCGACGCCTCCACGTCGTCGCGCGTCGACGCCCAGCCCAGCGAGAAGCGAACGGCCCCCTCCCCGGACGTCCCGAGAATCCGGTGCACCTCGGGGGCGCAGTGCAGCCCGGCGCGCGTCTGGATGCCGTGCTCCCTGTCCAGGAGCCCGGCCAGGGAGGCGGCATCCATGTCGGTTGCCGCCACGGTGACGACCGGAACGCCATCGGGCGCGGGCGGCGACAGCACGCGAATCCCGGGCACGGAAGACAGTCCGTCCAGCAGCTCGGCCTTGAGCGCCATCTCGTGAGCGTGCAACGTGTCCACCCCCCGGCCGGCCAGGAACCGGCAGCCCGCCAGGAGACCCGCCAGTCCGGGGGGATTTCCGGTCCCCGCCTCCAGCCGGTCGGGCATGGCCGCGGGCATCCGTCTGCGCCGGGAATCGCCCCCCGTACCGCCACTCAGGAAGGAGCGGACCTCCAACCCATCGCGTACCCAGAGTCCCCCGGTGCCCTGAGGACCGAGCAGTCCCTTGTGACCGGTGAAGGCCACGACATCGGCCCCATCCGCCGACAGGCTGCGGCTGGAGTGCCCGGCCGACTGCGCGGCGTCGACGACCACCACCGCTCCGGCCGCGTGCGCGATCCGCGAGAGGGCCCGCAGCGGCATTGTGGTTCCCAGGACGTTCGAGGCCGCGTTCACCACGAGAACGCGGGCACCGTCCAGGAGCCTCCCCGCCTCGTCCAGGTCGACCGCGCCGTCGGGACTGCCCGACAGCATGCGCACCTTCACGCCCCGTTCCCGGGACAGGTAGTGGGATGGGCGCAGCACCGCGTTGTGGTCGTACTGCGAGACGACCAACGTGTCGCCCTCGTCGAGGAGACCCCACAACGACGTGTTCAATGCGTGGGTGGCGTTCTGCATGAAGGCGATTCTGCCCGGGTCGCCCGGCAGGCCCATGATTCGCCCCAGTTCCCGGCGGCAGCGAAATGCGAGGCGCGCGGCCTCCATCGCCCCCGAGTGCCCGCCGCGCCCGGGTGTGCACCCCACACCCAGCAGGAACCCGGCTACCGCTTCGGCCACCTCCGGGGGGCGCACCGCCGATGTCGCGGCGTAGTCCATGTAGTGTCCCATGCCACGGCTCCTCTCGCCAATGCTCACAGGGGGCAGGGTGTCTCATCGGCCAGGCTAATTGGAGGAGGTACGTGGAAACAAGGGGGCAGCCGCCGAGCCGTGTCCCGGGGCGGCCGCGGAATCCGGGGTCCAGGACAGTGCGCGGCTCCCCGGAAGCCCTACCCGGAGACGCAGGGCTTCCGCGATTTCCCTCTCGCCCAGGCCGTCGCCACCCCCGAGGTCGGCGATGGTTCGAGCGACCCGCAGCGTCCGGTGCACGGACCGGGCCGACAGCCGGTACCTGTCGATCCCGCTCTCCAGAAGCCGGCCTCCCGCCGGACTCAGGCGGCACAACCCGACGACCTCGCGCGCGGGCACCAATGCGTTGACCCCGCCATCGCCGCCGAAGCGCGCCGTCTGGCGTCCCCTGGCCTCCATGATCCGTTCGCGCGCGGCGGCCGAGTCCAACCCGGGCGACTCCGCCGAGGCCGTCAGTTCGTTCCAGCTTACCGGACCCACCCGGACCTGCAGGTCGATTCGGTCCAGGAGCGGACCGGAGAGGCGCGAACGGTAGCGAGCGACGTCACGGTCGGCGCAGATGCAGTCCTCGCCTCCCTGGCCACAGGGACACGGGTTCATGGCCGCAACGATCTGAAACCGGGCCGGAAAGGTGACCGTGTGCCGGACCCGGGCGATCCGGACACGGCCCGATTCCATGGGCTGCCGCAGCGTTTCGAGGACGCTCCGGGCGAATTCGGGCAATTCGTCCAGGAACAGCACTCCCAGGTGCGCGAGGCTTATCTCGCCGGGACGGGGCGGGTTGCCTCCCCCGATGAGACCGCCTGCGGAGATCGTGTGATGTGGGGCCCGGAAGGGACGGTCGGTCTTCACCGGTTGGTCGCTGTCGAGCAGGCCCGCGACGGAATGAACCCGGGTCACCTCGAGCGACTCCGCTTCCGCCAGCGGAGGAAGAAGGCCGGGAAGGCACCGGGCGAGCATCGTCTTGCCCGCGCCGGGCGGGCCGGACATGAGAAGGCTGTGACCTCCCGCCGCCGCTATTACGAGCGCGCGCTTGGCCATGGGTTGTCCGCGCACGTCGCCGAGGTCGGTGCCCTGGTGCCCGCCGCTCGGTGTCACCGGTGGGGGCAGGGGCCCGGGCTCCAGTTCCCCCCGCAACAGCCCGGCCACCTCCTCCAGCGATCGCACTCCCACGACCTCGACTCCCGGGACGGCCGCCGCTTCCCTGGCATTGCCCCACGGAACGAAGAGCCTGCTCCTCCCCTGGGCACGGCAGCTCATGGCGAGGGCGATCGCCCCCCGGACCGGACGCACGGTGGCGTCGAGCCCCAGTTCCCCGATGAAGGCACACTCCGCGAGCGCGGCCGCCGGAACGTGCCCCAGGGCGGTGAGCAGGGCCACCGCGACGGGCAGGTCGAACCCGGACCCCGACTTGGGCAGGTCCGCCGGGGCCAGGTTCACGGTGATGCGCCGCGGCGGGAGCGCCATCCCGCTCTGAGCGAGTGCGGCGAAGACCCTCTCCTTGCCCTCGCGAACCGCGCCCGCGGGGAGTCCCACCACAGTGAAGACCGGAAGGCCCGTCTGGACCTTCACTTCGACCCTCACCGGCTGGCCCTCCACACCGTGAACCCAGTAGGAATGGACAACTGCGAGCATGGCTACCCCCCATGAATTGATCCCTCCACCGGGCAGTGTACCGGTCGGCAGCGGGCACCGGAATGTGAGAATCGGCCAACCTTCGGATCCGGGCTGAACCAACGTCCATCCGATGTAAGCACCACTCTCCGATATCCCGCCGCGCCGCCCGCCACGGAGCGATGGACTGGCGAAACCGGTCCCGGCGCTGCAAGTTGGTCGCGCTTTTGACCGGGAGGGAACATCGATGACCATCGCGATCTTGGCCGAGAGTCGGCCGGGCGAACGTCGCGTCGCACTGGTGCCGGACGCAGTGCGGCACTACCGCAAACGGGGCTGGGAACTCCGCGTCGAGGCGGGCGCGGGCGCCACCGCCTCCTTTCCGGACCGGGACTTCGAAGAGGCGGGAGTCAAGGTGGCAGCCGGGCGGGAGGCGCTGCTGGACGGTGCCGGGGTGGTGCTGAAGGTTCTGCCGCCCTCACGCGAGGAGGTGGCGGCGCTGCCCGCCGGATGCGTTCTCGTGTGCCACCTGAACCCGCTCGGCCCCCCCGGGACCATCGAGGCGCTGGCGAGCCGGGGCGTGACGGCCTTCGCCGTCGAACTCATCCCGCGCATCACGCGCGCGCAGAAGATGGACGTCCTCTCCTCCCAGGCGACCGTGGCGGGATACAAGGCGGTCCTGAACGGCGCCGGCGCCATGACCCGTTTCCTCCCCATGCTGACCACGGCGGCGGGCACCGTCCGTCCCGCCAAGGCGATGATCCTGGGGGCGGGGGTGGCGGGACTGCAGGCTATCGCGACGGCCCGGCGGCTGGGGGCGGTGGTTTCGGCCTTCGACATCCGGCCCGCGGTGAAGGAGCAGGTGGAGAGCCTGGGCGCGAAGTTCCTGGAGGCCGCGCTGGACGAGAGCAGCGAGGACGAGGGGGGCTACGCCAAGGCCCTCTCGGAGGAGCAGCACGAGCGGGAACTCGAACTCATCGCCACCCACATCCGCGATCACGACCTGGTCGTCACGACGGCCCAGATCCCCGGAAGGGCCGCCCCCGTGCTCATCACGGACGAGATGGTGTCGACCATGCGGCCCGGCAGCGTGATCGTGGACCTGGCCTCGGAGACCGGCGGGAACTGCGAGGCGACGGTCTCCGGCGAGGCCGTCGAGCGCCACGGGGTCACCGTCATGGGTCCCGCGAACCTGCCGGCGGAGCTCCCTTTCCACGCCAGCCAGATGTACGCCCGCAACCTGGCCGCCCTCGTCGACCACCTCTTCGACGAGGAGGGCGCCATCGACCACGAAGACGAAATCACCGCCGCCACCCGCGTGACCCACGGCGGCAAAATCACCAACGAGCGCGTGAGGAGCAACCTCGCCTCCGCCACGGAGCAGACGACCCATGGGTGAATTGCTGATCGGCCTGTACGTCTTCGTGCTGGCCACCCTCGCCGGGAGGGAGGTGATCTCGAAGGTCCCCCCCACCCTTCACACCCCCCTCATGTCCGGCGCCAACGCGATCTCCGGGATCGCAATCATCGGCGCCCTGGTCGTGACCGGGGCCGCGGACACGCCGTGGGTCAAGGTGCTGGGAATCGCGGGCATCGTGATGGCGACAATCAACGTCGTGGGCGGCTTCATGGTCACCGACCGCATGCTCCAGATGTTCAGGAAGCGCTGAGGCCGCCGTGGACACTTCCATCATCGCCCAAATCGCCTACCTGGTCTCGGCGATCCTCTTCGTCTCCGGGATCAAGCAGCTCTCGTCGCCCGCCACGGCCCGCTCCGGCAACGTGCGCGCGTCGGTGGCCATGCTGCTGGCCATCGTGGTCACCCTCCTCGACAACCGGATCCTGGACTGGACCACGGTGGCGGCCTCGGTCATAGCCGGCGCCGTGGTGGGGGGAGTGCTGGCCCGCAAGATCGAGATGACCGCCATGCCGCAGCTGGTGGCCGTCTTCAACGGCTTCGGAGGGGGCGCCTCGGCGGCGGTCGCGGCCGCCGAATTCGTGCGGCTGGAGGGAAGCGGCCCCGGCCTGGGCACGGGCGTCACCATCGTGCTGAGCACCCTGATCGGCGCGGTCACCTTCTCGGGCAGCCTGATCGCCTTCGGCAAGCTGCAGGGGATCGTGACCGGCAAGCCCGTCACCTTCCCCCTGCAGAAGATCCTGAACGCGCTGCTCTTCCTGGGCGTGCTGTGGGTCGGCGCGTTGCTGGCGCACGCCGGCATGGGTACCGCCGCACCCTCCTGGTTCGCGCCGATCCACACCGACATGAACCACGCGTTCTTCCTGGCCCTCGTGGCGGGCGCGCTCATCCTCGGCGTGCTGCTCGTCATCCCCATCGGCGGCGCGGACATGCCGGTGGTGGTCTCGCTGCTCAACTCCTATTCGGGGCTGGCGGCCGCCGCGACCGGCTTCGTGCTGGGCAACATGATGCTGATCATCGCCGGGTCGCTGGTCGGGGCCGCGGGGCTGATCCTCACCCAGCTCATGTGCAAGGCGATGAACCGGTCGCTCGGCAACGTGGCCTTCGGGGCGTTCGGCACCGACGGCCCGGCGCTGGCGGCGAAGACAGGCGAGCGGCCGGTGCGCGACGTGGACGCGGAGCAGGCGGCCATGGTGCTCGCCTACGCCGGCTCGGTGGCGGTCGTGCCCGGGTACGGCCTCGCCGTGGCCCAGGCGCAGCACGAGCTCAAGAAGGTGTGCGACCTGCTGGAGGAGCGGGGGGTGCGGGTGCGCTTCGGGGTCCACCCGGTCGCGGGCCGCATGCCGGGGCACATGAACGTCCTGCTGGCCGAGGCCGACGTCTCCTACGACAAGCTCCTCGACCTCGACGACATCAACGCCGAGTTCGACACGACCGACGTCGTGCTCATCGTGGGCGCCAACGACGTGGTGAACCCGGCCGCGCACGACCCCGATTCGGTGATCGCGGGGATGCCGATCCTGGACGTGGACAGGGCCCGCACGGTGATCGTCATGAAGCGGTCGCTGAGCCCCGGTTTCGCCGGAATCGACAACGACCTCTTCTACATGGAGAACACGCTGATGTTCTTCGGCGACGCCAGGCAGCAGATGTCGGAGCTGGTGAAGGAGGTGCGCGAGGCGTAGGGGGCCGTGGACAAAGCCCCACAAGCACCGAGAGCGGCGAGGCGCCGGGCCGACATTTGGTTGAAGTTTCGCATCTTGTTGCGGTGATTGTGGTTGCATGCTCGACAGCCCGATTTCCCGCTGAATGATTCCCGCCGGTCGCGATCTCAGCCGCGAGCCCGGCGGCGGTCTTCCAGAGCCTTCCGAAGCTGTCCCTCGTCGGCTCTCTGATAGCACCGAAGCACCGTCTTGGCCGTCTTCCAGCCGCCGAGTTGGCAGAGCACCTTCAACGGCTGGTCCATCAGGTCGGAGGCGAACTTGCGCCGCAGCGAGTGCCAGCCCCTGCCGGGCTTCGGCTCCAGTCCCGCGAGCCTCTCGGCCCTGTCCCACCACCCCTGCGCCAACGCGGCTCCCATGCAGGCCGACGGATTCCGGGGCGCGGGCAGCACCGGGGCATCCCCGGCAGTGGGATTCCAACTCCGCGCCTCCTTCAAGGCGTCCAAGACCTCGTCCGTGACCGGCGTGACGTGCTCGTAGCCGGTCTTGTCGTGCTCGGCGCGCCAGACGATGGTTCCGCCCTCGAAGTCGATGTCGCGCCACCGAAGCTGCCGGATGGCACCGATCCGGTGGCCGGTTTCGTGCGCGAGCACGAGCGCGACATGGAACCGCCAGTCCACCCGGAGTGACACCTCCAGAAGCGCCTGGTACTCCTCCTCGCCAAGCACCACCCGGTTCGGGTTCTTCTCCGTGGGCGTCCTGAGCCCTCTGAGCGGATTCCGGTCGAGCAGCAACCGGCCCCGCTCGTCGCGGGACTTCGCTGCCCAGTTCATCACCGCGATCAGGAACTTCAGGTCGTACTCGACCGTTCGATCCGACACGGGCTTGCCGCTCGGTCCGATCCTCCCGGCACGGCGCTCCCGGATGAACCGGTCCCAGTCCCTCTGGGACAGCGTCGCCGGGTCGCGGTTCCGTCCGAAGAGGT